>QMSS01000145.1 GCA_003649715.1 Thermoplasmata archaeon | reverse complement strand
GGCTGGAAAAGTAGTTGGTTGGTTTCAGTGGAGGATGGAATGGGGGCCAAGGGCCTTGGGAAATAGAAGTATCTTGGTAGACCCAAGGCGTGCTGAAATGAAGGATGTCTTAAATGCAAGGATAAAAAGGAGGGAGCCTTTTAGGCCTTTTGCCCCATCAATATTGCTAGAGGCAGTGGGAGAATATTTTGAAAAGGATTATCCAGATCCCTTTATGATAAAGGTTTATCCAATAAAAGAAGAGAAAAGAGAGATTATCCCAGCAGTGACCCATATAGATGGGACAGGGAGGTTACAGACAGTAAGTAAAGAAGAAAATCCATTATATTGGCACCTTATTAAAGAGTTTGATAGGCTTACTGGTGTCCCAGTTGTGCTTAATACCTCATTTAATGAAAATGAACCCATTGTCTGTACACCTGATGAGGCGTTAGACTGCTTTTTAAGGACAAAGATGGATGTATTGGTTTTGGGAAACTTCATCATTTCTAAAATATAAATAGGTAAAGGGGGCTAATATGAAAAAAGTTTTAGTTTGCGGCGCTGGTGGTTTTATAGGAAGTCATATGGCAAAAAGGCTTTATGAAGAGGGCCATTTTGTTAGGGCAGTAGATATCAAGTGGGATGGTTATTTTGAAGAGCCATATTATTCTGAAAAAATTACTTTGGATTTAAGAGAATACCAAAATTGTTTGAAAGTAACGGAAGGAATTAACTATGTATATCAGTTTGCAGCAGATATGGGAGGAATTGGATATATTACAAAAATAGGTGCAGATATAATGCACAATAGTGCCTTAATAAATATTAATATGCTTCAAGCTGCGGTAGAAAATAAGGTTAAGCGTTTCTTTTGGTCTTCTTCGGCCTGTGTTTATCCTGAATATAAACAACGAGATCCTAATATTCCTCCTTTAAAAGAAGAAGATGCCGAACCCGCTGCTCCTGACCAATTTTATGGATGGGAAAAACTATTTACAGAAAAGCTCTGTGAGGCATATAAGAGAGATTATGGACTTTCTATGAGGATAGCAAGGTATCACAATATTTTTGGTCCTTATGGCACATACGATGGGGGGAGAGAAAAAGCACCTGCGGCACTTTGTAGAAAAGTAGCAATGGCAAAAAACCCAGGAGAGATTGAAATTTGGGGAGATGGAAAACAAACAAGGTCTTTTCTTTATATTGATGATTGTATAGATGGGACGATCAAGCTTATGGAAAGTGATTATGATAGACCTTTAAATATAGGCTCAGATAGGCTAGTAACAATAGACGAGCTTGCTGATATAATTATTAAAATTTCAGGTAAAAAATTGCAAAAAAAATACAATTTCTCTGCCCCTCAAGGCGTTAGAGGAAGAAATGCTGATTTGACCATGATAAAAAAGATTCTAGGTTGGGAACCTAAAGTGAGTTTAGAAGAAGGGCTTGAGAGGACGTACAGGTGGATTGAACAACAACTTAAAAAAGATACAAACTGAAAGTATAAAATAAAGATGAATATAAAAGGAAAGCAAAAAATAAAAAGGGCTAATAAACGACTGAATATTCTAGTGATCTTACTCTATTGGTATCCATATTCTGGGCCACATACACCTATTTATGCTGGCTTATTTAAAGAATTAAGAAAGCGAGGGCACAAAATTACCATAATCACTTCATTTCCCCACTTTCGCTTGGGGAATATGGAAACTTGGCCTGAATTTCGAGGCAAACTTTTTCAGTGCACAAGCTGGGAGGGAATGAAACTACTCAGAACTTATGTTTTTGCACCAGTCTTCAAAAGCAAAAGGACAGCCCTTATTTATCGTGCTCTCAATTTTCTTTCTTTTAATCTTTCCTCTCTTTTTGGAGGTATTTTTTGGGATATAAAGCCAGATATTATACTTACATTGTCTTCACCCCCACTAACCAATGGTTTGGTAGGTTGGTTTTTAGGAAAGGTCAAAAAGTGTCCCTGTATCTATAATATGTTAGATATCTATCCTGATATGACCGAGAAGGTGGGCATCTGGAGAAATTCAATAATGATAGATATTTTAAAAGGTATAGAGCAACTTGTCTATAAATTATCAGATAGTACCGTTGTGCTTTCTGAATCTATGAAAAAAAATTTATTGCAAAAAGGAGTGGAAAATAAAAAAATTGAAGTTATTCCTGACTTCGTTGATATAAAGAATATTTACCCAAAGCAGAAAGATAACGCCTTTGCACGCAGATACAATTTGGTCAATCATTTTGTAGTAATGTATGCAGGCAATGTTGGTATCCCTCATGGAGTTGAGGTTGTGATTGAGGCAGCAGATATTTTAAAAAATAGAAAAGATATTTTATTTTGCATTGTTGGCCGGGGGGAATACAAGGATAAGATTGTTAATTTGGCTCGGAAGAAAAGGTTACAGAACGTGGTATTTCCTCCAAGGCAACCTGAGGAGGTTGTACCGGACATCTGGGCCTCTGCGGATGTCTGTGTAGTTACTTATCGAAAAGGGCTGGCTGAATATTCTGTTCCTTCAAAATTATTATACATTATGGCCAGTGGTAGACCTGCCATTATATCAGCCGATGAAGACAGTGAAGCTTGTTATGTTGTGAAAAACTCTGGATGTGGTATACATGTGCCCCCAGAAGATCCCAAAGCCCTTTGTGAAGCTATCATATATCTATTTGATCATTCTGAAATTCGCAAAGAGATGGGAAGTAAAGGATTTCAATATGTTAGAACCTATTTTAACAAAAAATTAGTATCAGATAAATTTGAACAATTATTTTTTAGATTAGCTTTAAATTAGTGTTTTCCACAAGCCTGAAAACTTTACCAATGTACAGAAAATGAACATTTTCTAGATTCATGTATCTAAATTAAAACATGCTATTTGTTATTCCTCTATGAATATAAAACTTTGGGAAAATTTATATATAAAGAGATTTTTTGACATTGTCTTATCGTTACTTGGGCTTGTGATATTCTTACCCTTACTAGCATTTATTCCATTTGCAATTTGGTTGGAAGACAGGGGACCTATATTTTACAAACAACAACGGATTGGGAAGGGTTTAAAGGTTTTTACTATCTATAAGTTCCGTTCAATGGTTAAAAATGCTGAGGAAAAGACCGGGCCAGTATGGGCAAAAGAAAATGATCCTAGGGTTACGATGGTAGGTAGAGTGCTCCGGGCTACAGCCATGGATGAACTGCCACAGCTTTTTAGTATCTTAAAAGGCGATATGAGTTTTGTTGGACCAAGAACATTGCGACCTTTTTTTGTGGAGAAATTTGCGAAAGAAATTCCTAGGTATTTATCTCGATTTTCAGTTACCCCTGGCCTTACAGGACTGGCACAGATTTATGCAAAATATGATAGTTCAGCACACCAGAAATTGCGTTTTGATCTTCTTTATATAAAAAAACGCTCTTTCTTGCTTGACCTAAAATTGATTTTAATCTCGGTATGGATTACATTGCGCCGCCGCTGGGAGTCTAGGGACAGAAAGATAAAAAGGGTCAAGATTGGAAAGTGGAGAATAACTTAGAGCTTATGACTGATTATCTCGTTTCTTTAGTTTCTTTGGTCTATCTAGTTTGTTATATTCCCTAAAGAAG
>QMSS01000144.1 GCA_003649715.1 Thermoplasmata archaeon | reverse complement strand
TGGAGTTATGTTGAATTTATTTGTTCCGTCATCTAGTTGCCAAATGAAATAGTTGTCATTACCAATATCACTACAAGTGAAATCACTAACGGTTATACTACAAACTCCTAAGCCCCCGTAAACGGTTGTATTACCTCTATTTACCCAGCTTACTTGATTATCTGTTGAGGTAAAGAGAGTACATGTGACATTATCATATTGAGTATCATTTACTTGAATACTAAAGTTAAAAGTAACACCCCATCCCTCTTGAGTTGGAGTTACTGAGGGTGAAGTATAGTTAGGTTCTGTATTGTTTAAGTATACCCAATTCTCAAAAAGCGTGGAGTTTGAATAGTAGTAATTCGCAGTTGAGTTAATTCTTAAGCTATAGTACCCTCCTTTATGAAAGCTTGTGTTCCAAGTGGAATAATATACTCCATTACCTTCTTCGTTCGCTGGATACGGTTCTATTATTTTTGTTTCTCCGAATGGTGAAAGTTCTTCGAATGAAACGTTAGCTGAAGTAACATTTTCTTCACATTCTCCTTGAATTAAGCCAGTAACGTTAACCACATAACCAACTGGAATTACACTATTTTCTTGTGGTTCGATTAATGAGTTCATTAGTTGACCTATTAAAGTGATTTGTTGATTTCCCGAGCTTGCTGTAAAGTAGCACGCATCTTCTAAGTCAATCTTCCAATACTGAATACCAGCACTAAAAGTACAATTTGGATCAAAGGTATAATTAAAGTATCCATTTGGTTGAGTCACTAATTTTTCATTAAAAAGGAAATTAACACCATCTGTTGTTATATAGATACTTCCATTTACGTCTGGAAAGTCTATTTCCAATCCTTTTACTGTATCGTAAAACTTAGTAGCGAACCAAGCACTATCATTACCAGGTCTTGCTATTTGATTCTTTGACCAATCTACATTAGCCACATCTGCCTGATCTTTTGTTATTGTTACTGAACTTGACTTTTCATCTGTGTAATCAAAGTTATCACTCGCATTTATTTTATACATTTTGTTTCCTATATCACTATAAGTTCTGTTACAAGTGAAAGTTATAGGATAGAATTCTATGTTGCTACAATTACCAACTGATGGAAGACAATTTTTCTGATCAACTAACTCCCATTTTCCAGTTAAATTAAGCCAGAAGTATACATTTATAGTAGAACCCAATTGAGCATTATAGTCTTCATCTTCAACGCTAAATGGAAAGTGCCAATTATCTCCCCATCCCGCTGAACCAGTATCTGTGTAAACAGTTCCTAAAGTGATAACAGGTCTAGAAGCTAAATAATAGGAGTCTATAGTTAAGTTAGTATTGCTCGCATTATAATATTCTTTTTCAGCTTTAATCGAAACATTTGTATAACCATAGAGCCAAGTTGGTTCTGGCTGGCCTGTAGTATCTGCTCTGAAGACGCATTTATAAATTCCTTGAGTCTCCTCAATTATCTGACCTGGTGGACTTTGATCTTGCACACAGTCTTTCTCTGAAGGACTTGCACCCAATTGCTGAGATTTAATTGTAACGCTTGCATTACTTACACCTCCACATTCATCGGTCACATTAACTCTTACAGGTACATCTTCTATACCCTTAAGGAATAGTTGACCATTTAACGGTTCTAGTAATTCTATTTGAAGAGGAATTGTAGTTATATTTATTGAAAACTCACTACTATTAGAGGCTTTATAGGCTTCTGAATATAGCACGCCTACTTTCCATTTCTGTGGTCCAACCTGATAATTACAATCGGGATTGAATTCTCCAGCAGAGGTATTTATAAATCCAGCTGAGAAAATAGCTGGAACTTCTAGATAGTTTGTTCCGTCTTTAGTTACCCATATTCTTACGTTAGAACTTAAAATACCAGCAGTAACATCGGTACCTCTATCTATATCATAAGTTTTAACGCTTAGCCTCTGATAGTTATTTCCAGGTCTATAAACACTTGTTTCATTTCCTTCTACATGACTCAAAAGCAAATCATCCTTATCTATGACAAAACTTCCATTTCCTATTTCAAATTTATTATTGACAAAATCTTTGGTTGTATTTCCGAATATGTCCTTTACTTCGCTTACATTAAACTTGAAAGCATGCGCTCCCAATCCAGGATTACTATAAGTTGGCCATCCTTCTATCTTAAAGACAACAGTTGTGTTTACTCCTTGAACAGTTGAATTTGTCATCGGAATAGGTAGTGGTTGAGCCCAACCGCCATTTGCTAAACTGGAATTAACCCAAAGTTTAACTTCTAGCGTGTCATCATCTTCATCCGTAACGTTAACTCTAAAGTACCAAGTTTCACCCCAACCTCCATCACCAACGTTTTCTTCTGAATCATAGCTAATTACATAGAAGTCTGTGGTTAAAACAGGTTTAGTCTCAACCCAATAACCACTTTCCCAAATTTGGAATTGATCTATGCTTTCGTTTGAATTGTAGAATTTCTTACTTACATTCAATCTTACGTCCCATCCTTTAGCTGAGAATGTTGAAGTGTTAACTGTGCAATTATAGTAGCCATTTTGTTCGTTCATACTAGGATTACAGTAATTCTCAACGTTTCCTTGAATAGATGAAAAGTTAATCACAGCATCTTGAATGTAATTATTACACTCGTCTTTAACAAAACCTCTTAATACAACATTTTGACCATCGTGGTAATTTCCTCTTAGATATTTTTCTCCCTTAGGTTGAGTTATAACAGGGATAAGATATCCTCTAATAGTAACAGTGGAGTTAGATATATTCTTCTCTATATAACAAGAATCAGTTATTCCAGCTAACCAGTATTGTTTTCCGACTTCATAACTACAATCCGGAGCAAAGTAATAGTTTGCATTTCCTGAGCTATTGGTTTGGTTAACCAAATCAAGCTGATAGTTGGTGCCATCATGCGTAACGTAAAAACTAACATTAACACCCTCCACAACTGAACCCTTTTCTGTATCAAAGACATTGACTAAAAATGGTACCGTACCCGTAGTTCTGTTAACAATCGAGTCGTTACCTTGGACTAGAGTTATAGTTGCTATAGACTTCCTCAATTTAGGTGCATTTATTTCACTCGTATTATAATAATTAGCTGGCTCTCCATTCTTTATCTCCCACTTAAACCAATCTATTCCTATATCATTACACGTAAAGCTTTGATAATCAACCCAACAAGTCCCTTGAGTTGGTATTCCAGGAGTTCCTGTGATAGTGTAGCTACCTACTTGCTCCCATGTATTGGTAGAATTCCTTCTTAGGTAGAGAGTGCAAGTTATTGTATCTCCTTCCTGATCATAAATGTCAATAGTAAAGTTGAAGTAACTTGTCCATCCTTTGTATTCGTTGAAATTCAACTCTTGCCAATCGTTTATAGTATAGTTGTAAACATATACGCTTATGTTCTCGCTAGTTGCATTAATATTCTCCAACCAGAACCAATTATCGTAGAGTGAAGAATTGGAATTATAATACTCTTTACTTGAATTCAATCTTATATCCCAATAACCTTCCTTCTTATCAGTAGAATCCCAAGTACAATTATACCATCCATCATTTTCATTATTAACAGGAGTACAAGCTTCATAAATACCTTCAGGACTTCTTAATTCAATACTAACGCTT
>QMSS01000143.1 GCA_003649715.1 Thermoplasmata archaeon | reverse complement strand
GGGAAATCTATATTTAAATTTTTGTCAGGAAGCTAATCAAATCGCTTGCTTTCCTGAAAAGGGTGAAGTGTATTCTTTTTATAATCCATATTTTTTAGAAACTATTCCTTAAGGCTATTCAACTTCTCAGCATAATTTTTAACCTTTAAAAACTCCTTTTTAGCTTGAGATAAAAGTTCAAAGACAGGCGTTAAGTTCTCTTCTTTGCCTAATTTTTCTATGGTCATAAATATGGGAGTAAGATAAGTTGCTTCAACTTGAGCGCTTGCCCCTTTTATAGAATGAGCGATCCTGCTAACCTCTTCACTATTACCTTTTAACATTGCTTTTTTTAACTTCTCCAACTGTTTTGGAATTTCATTAAGATAGAGCTCAAGTATTTCTAAATATTCCTCTTTATTTCCCCCTGTTCTATTTATAGCTTTTTTTAGATCTATTGGTTCTTTTGTTATTCTTTTCTTTTCTTTTTGATCTTTTATCTGATAAACTTCTACCTCTTTTTTACTCCATTTTTTAATCACCTTTAGCAATTCCCGAGCTCGGATAGGTTTAGCAATGTAATCATCCATTCCTGCTTCTATGCATTTTTCCCTATCACCTTTTAAAGCATGAGCGGTCATTGCTACGATTGGGAGATTTCTTAATTTAGGATTTTTTCTTATTATAGCTGTTGCCTCAAAGCCATCCATTTTTGGCATTTGTATATCCATTAAAACAAGGTCAAAATTCTCCTGCATTAAAGCCTTTATTGCCTCTTGTCCATCAAAAACAGATCTTATGTAATATCCTTCCTTTTTTAATATATTTATTGCTACTTTCTGATTTATTGGATTATCCTCAGCTAAAAGAATCTTTGTAACTTTTTTCCTTTTCTCATAGATAGTATGTTTTGTGATAACTGCTTTTTTCTCTTTGTCTTTTTGCTGAGACTGAGCAATAACTTCAAGTACTATATTTAAAAGCTGCCAACTTTTTACTGGTTTTGTCAGATATCCGGCTGCACCTAAAGACTTGATTTTGCTCGCATCACCCTTTATACCTATGGATGCAAGAATGATTACAGGAATCTTTGATAGTTCCTTATTACTGGAAATAATCTTTAACGCCTCAAATCCATCCATTTCAGGTAGATTAAGATCCATCAGTATGAGTTTGTATTCAAATTTAGTACCTATTGTTCTTTTAAGAAGTTCAATACCTTTTTTAGCACTATTTAGCTCTGTTGGGAGACAACCAAAAGAATGAAGCATCTCACGAAGTGCCCTTCTGCTGGCATCATTATTATCAATAACTAAAACCCTTATTCCTCTTACATCTATTGTTTCCGCTGAAATAGAAAAGCCTTTTTCTTGTTGTTTTTCAAAAGGAAGGAAAAAATAAAAGCAACTTCCTTTACCTACTTCACTTTTAAGCCAGATTCTACCACCCATCATTTCAACAAGCTGTCGTGATATAGTAAGCCCAAGCCCTGTGCCTCCATATTTTCTTGTGGTTGAAGGATCAACCTGAGTAAAACCATTAAATATTATCTTTTGCCTTTCCTCTGGGATACCAATCCCTGTATCTTCTACTGAGAAAAGAATCGTTACCATTTTTTCGTTTTCTTTTTGCAATTTTACCTCTAAAGTGATTTTACCTTTTTCAGTAAATTTAATCGCATTTGAGATCAAATTGAGAAGGATCTGACGCAATCTGCCCGGATCGCCTATTAAAAGACGTGGAATATCATCATGGACCTCTGTTATTAGCTCAAGCTTCTTTTCCCAAATCTTTGGTGAAACAATATTTATAATATCATCCACTGTATTTCTGAGATCAAAATCTATATTCTCTATCTCGATTTTCCCTGCTTCTATTTTTGAAAAATCCAGGATATCATTAATTATATCTAATAATGATTCAGCAGAGTTATGCATCATAGTTAAATATTCAAGCTGTTCATTATTTAATGGAGTATCTAACAAAAGATCAAACATACCTATGATCCCGCCTAAAGGTGTACGAATTTCATGGCTCATATTTGCCAAAAATTGACTTTTAGATCTATTTGCTTCTTCTGCCTTTTCCTTTGCTCTCACGAGCTCTGTTACATCAACAATATTTAAGATAACACCATCATAACTATTTTCACGAAATATAGGTTGGATTCTAAAAACTAATTCTTTGCCTTTAAAAGAACGGTTAAGCGTAAAAGCACTTGCCTCCGATCTGTTCTTAAATTTATTAAGATAGCTCTCAATTTTTTTATTTATCTTTTCTTCATGAAATTCATGGATATACCTCCCTAAGATGTTTTTCTCTTTTGTTTCCATTAGGTTAGCAAAGTATTGATTTATCTCAACAATTTCTCCTTCTTTGTTGGCCACAACCACACCTTCTTTCATCCCTTCGAGTATGGATGAGAGCCTTGCCATCTTCTCACCAAGAATTACTTCAATCCTTTTCTGTTCGGTTATATCTCTTGCCATAGCTAAAATAGAAGGAATATTATGATATTTTATAAAAGAGGCTTTTATGGAAGCAATAGCAAAGTCCCCCTTCTTTTTCTTAAACCTTATCTCCCCAAACTCAAAACTTTCAGCCTCTTTATTTTGTGAAATAAGATCTTTTAATTTATCATCTTGTGTAATAATATCAGTAAATTTTAGTGATAAAAGTTCCTTCCTCGAATAACCTAACCATTTAAGAGAAAAAGGATTCACTTCAAGAATCTTATAACTTTTAATCTCAAATATAATAATTGCTTCGGGTGCATATTCTACAAGACTTCTATATTTTTCCTCTGATTCCTTTAACTCCATCTCTATCATTTTTCTTTCTGAAATATCACGAAGACTCCCTTCTATACCAATGGCTTTACCATTTTCATCGAAGAAAAAATGGCTGTTTGTTGAAACAAAAATTTTTGAGTTATCTTTTCTTTTTAATACCAATTCATAATCAGTAACCTGACCTTTTTTCATAAGCTCAGAAATCAGTTTTTCTCTATCGTTGGGATTTGCATAAATTTTTAATACATCTTCACCTATTAACTCTTCTGGCAAAAATCCTGTATATTTTGTAATAGATGGGCTTAAGAGCATGATCTTTCCATCCAGATCGGTTTGGTAGAAGACATCTTGAGTATTTTCAAATATAGTCCTAAATCTCTTTTCAGATTCAGCGAGTCTTTTTTCAGTTTTTCTACCAAATGGAACAACCACCGAAGGAACAATAATACCAACAAGTACAAAGGTCAAAAAAACTACAATTGCTGATTCAGGATCATATAAATAACCCATGGTCTTTAAAATAGTCACACTTATAAAGGTAAGAATTGAAGAGCCTAATGTGGACATAAGCCATATAAGCCTGAAATTTACTCTTTTTGTTTTTTTCATTTTTTATCCGCTAAGCTTTTCTGCTTCTAAAAAAAAGGAACGAGAATATTTTAATATTGGTTTCAATTTACCAATTTTAGCCATAGCTTCAAAGATAAAAGGTATTCTTGCTAAAATAAAAGAGGGAATAGTAAAATATTTCAAAAACTTAACTGGTATCCTTTTTTTTATTTTCTTTGGCAAAAAAAATATAAAAGATGGTATAGGATTCCATCCAATGATACTTTTTATCTCAAAATCTTCTTT
>QMSS01000142.1 GCA_003649715.1 Thermoplasmata archaeon | reverse complement strand
CGTCGAAGACGTCTACCTCGTCGCCCCGGACGGCGGGAATCTCACGCGGATTGTCAAAGGTGCCCTCGTCAACCAGTTAGCCTGGTCGCCCGACAGCCAATACCTGCTCTTCCGTTCGTTTCCGGAACAGAAGCTGTACCTGGTGTCTCAGGACAGCGGCGAACCGATGTCGCTGTACGAGGACAGCCACCCGCGACACGTCACCTGGTCGCCCACCGGTCAGGAGATTGCCTTTTACTCCGACCAGGACAAGCTCATTTACCGCGCCTCGCTGGAATCTGAGGAGAAAGTGGCCCTCACCCACAGCCCGCTGTCCCTGTCCGCGCTGACCTGGTCACCCGACGGCGGGCAACTGGCCTTCGTCACCGCCGGAGGACCTGGTGAACCGCGCGAACTCTACATAGTGCCCGCCGCCGGTGGTGACCCCGTTCGTCTGAACGCGGTGGACGGGTGGCTTTCGTGGCCGGCCTGGTCACCCGATGGCCACTGGCTGCTGCTCACGGTCATGGAGCTGACCGCCGGTGGCCGTATTCCACCTTCCGCCCTCTACGCCGTCGAGGTGGCCGCCGACCGGGCAATGCGGCTGACCAGAGAGGATGACTTCGACGGGCTGGGAGTGTGGGCACCGTAAGTGTCTAGCGAAGCTATGCCTCAAACCGACGAGAGAAATGGGACATGGATTAACACGGATGCACACGGATTTTTTCAAGATTTCTTATCCGTGTTTCTTCCGTGTGCATCCGTGTCCAAAATCTTGTCTCATTCGTAAAGAATTTGGGGTGTCAAGGAATTCGGCCGGGAGTCTGAATTCCCGCTGCCGTGAACATTTTTCTCCTGAGTTACGTCTAAGTGACAGGGAGATATGCTTATGGAAGCGAAGATCCTGGTAGTGGATGACGAACCGGAGATACGAGAAGTCCTGGTGAGATTCCTATCCGCGCCGGGCTACGTGGTGATGGCGGCTGCCGACGGGCCGGAGGCTCTCGCCCTGGCCTTGGTGGACATTTCCATGCCGGGTGTGTCCGGCCTTGAATTGTTGGCGGAGCTGAAGCGCCTGTCCCCTGGCATGCCTGTTGTTCTGATGACCGCCTATCCCAGCCCGGAGACGAAGGCTGCGGGGTTGGAACATGGGGACTGTGGCTACTTGGTCAAGCCATTCACCAGGGCAGAAGTGCTGGCCGCCGTGGAGCTTGGGCTGAGGGAGGCGGAGGCGGTGCGGGGGGAGGATTTGCTGCTCGACCTGCAAGCGGGACGGGTGATGCGCGGGGACGAAGAGGTGTGCTTAACGCGCCTGGAGTTTGACCTGTTGGCCTATCTGGTGCGGAACGCGGGGCGGGTGGTGGGATACGATGAATTGCTGCGGGAGGTGTGGGGGTATGCAGATGATGCGGGGAGCTATGAACTGATGCGGATGGCCGTGAGCCGCCTGCGGGACAAAATCGGGGAGAATGTGGCGCGGCCGCGGTACATTGAATGCGTGCGAGGAGTAGGGTACCGATTGGTCCGGGAGAGATGAAAGGGTGGGGAAGCAGGAAGGACATGCCCGTCGGGATTGGCGGGCGCGTTGTTGTTGCAGAACCATTGCAAAACTGTTACAGTTCTGTTGCCCAAAGTGGGGTATAATGTACTTGATGGTGTTTGGAGGAGGTCAGTGGGGGAAGAGAACGCATAGGAAGAATATGAAGCTCTCAAGCCGGTCAGGGTAAAGTTTCCCTGGCTGACGACTGGCATTCGCGTTTCACATATTAGAGCCATGCTCAGGAATGTGATTTTACACGATCAACTTGCTCCTTTCAGTTCATGGCACTGTGGTGTCGAAGCTGATCAGCTAATACTTGATCCCCCCGGAGATATCTATACCTGCTGGGAATCGTGCGGACGGACTAATGGAGGAGGAAAGGTGGGACGTTTCCTCCCCACGCTGGTCTGGGATAACGAGGTGCTGAATAGTTGGAGAAACAGAACCATTTCCCAGATCGAGGAATGCCGGTCGTGCAAATATGCATTACTGTGTGGAGGGGGATGTGCCCAGCAAGCATTGGAGCAAACCGGTTCCATTTACAGTTCCTGCTGTGATTATTTCGAAGAAATCTTTCTTCAGGAGCTTCCCATTCTCTATCGAGAGATTGAAGCGGAGAAACAAAAACAGGAACTATCCATTGCAGGAGGTAACAATGCACTGTGAGCGTTCTCGGCTATCTCGTATTTTTATCCTGCTGCTTCTCTTCCCTTTGCTTGCACTAAGTGGCCTGATAGAGCAGGGATGTAGTTCGCCTATGCTGGCTATCACTCCCACATTGTCTACTCCCTCGTTGGTCATTGCAATCAATACAACTCCCAGTCCCTCTGCTACCGGTACCGCAACTCCATTGCCATCCCCTACTTTCACATCAACGCCTCTACCCACTCTCACTCCAGTTGAGATGCATCTGGGAGATGGCAGAGAGATACGCCTGATGGCCGACGAGCGGGTTTTCGTCCTTTTCTGCGCTCTGAATCTGGCCGGCTATGACTATGTATCACCCGTATGGGAGAGTCCGGTCAGAGCAGAAATCTGTCAGCACCTGGAGAATCTCGATCCATCTCTCCAACAATCTGTTGTGTATAATGTCAGAGGCCGTTTCCTGAATCTGAACCTGGGAAGTGTGGCTCAGTATGCCCTCTCCGTGGGACCACCCCCTGCGTTCGAAGAGAGTCCATCCGCACAGCGCATGGGGAGCGGACTCAATCGGACCCTCGCCAAATTCTACACAGAAGCCGATCTGCACACGCTGTGGCTACAACACCAGGAAGACTATGCGACGCTCCTCGACGGCTATCAGGCGCTGCTCCCCCAGACTATCGAGGAATGTGATGCGTATCTGCGATTCAAAGGTCCTCATCCCCAGCAGACAATTGTGCTGATCCCTGAGCTTATGCTTGTAGAAGGATCAGGATTCGCCGTCCAACTGGAGGGGATAGAAGGGACGCTCTATATAATTCTAGGACCGAGTGCCAAGGCGGATTATACCCTCCTTCAGCACGAGTACATGGAGTCCATTATCGGACCGCTGTTCGAGCGTCATAAGCATCTGCTGGAGGAGTCCGGCGAGTTATACGACCTGGTTCGAGACCAGCAAGTGCGTTCTGTCTACTCTCCCTGGTCATCTTTGGTGAGGGAAGCACTTATTAAAGCGTTAAGTATGCGCCTTGCCAGGCGTCACGGTGATGAGGAGTTTGCAGAGCGGGCAATTCAGAGGTGGGAAGCCCAGGGCTTTCTCCCTGTCCGTTACTTCTACGAGACATTGGCCGAATACGAAGCTCAGGAGAGCATCAGCTTCGAAGAATTCCTGCCTCATCTCCTTGAGGGAATCAACGTGGAACGAGAGCGGGAAGAGTATCAAGCGCTGAAACGCTGAGAAGTGTTTTGAGGAAATAGCAGTTTATAGCTAGGCGAGGCTCCTTCTTTGGGACGCCGGCTGATTCGCCGGATTTCCTCCGCCCCGTGATTTACAATCTAATGCCCACCCACCCCTACTTCGGCCTTCCATCTCCTGTCGTGAGATGGGAGGCCGCTCTCCGGAAGGCGTTCTAGTGTGAATGATATATGGTGAACCAGGATGACCACCTTTGCCCTCGGGCCTGGTCACCCGATAGCGACTGGCTGCTGCTCACGGTCATGGAGCTGACCGCCGG
>QMSS01000141.1 GCA_003649715.1 Thermoplasmata archaeon | reverse complement strand
CCTTCTGATATTTTGTTCATGAAAAAAAATATATGTTATCAGAGACGATACCATAAAAACAGCTACTATAACTGGTAACAACCTTTTGAATCTAAAAGACTTTTTATTTTGTCTAATGCTCAACCCCTCCAATTTCTTTCCATTGATTCTTTTTAAACCAAGACACTACTTTTTTAGACAATAGTAATAATGGTATTAATTGGTATATAAAGTTATCTGGGAAAAATGTCATTTTCACTAAAATCTCTCAAAAATATAGAAAAAAGGTGATCAGAAAAAATATTTTCCCAGTCAGGATATTGTAAGCCCTGCTTTACATAGAGATTGCGTGATCAACAGCTTGGTTTTAAACAACATCTCAGGAGAATAAATGGTATGTCCTGTTGGATCACAGATACATTCCATGAATCCATACTTATTTTTCAAATAGCTAAGCCATATGTTTGAATATCTGCCATATATCTGAAGTTTTACATTAAAAGCTGAAACAAGTCTTTCTCGTACATAGCTCTCCTGCAAATGAATATTTAGTTTGAAGCTGCCTGGCCCACCAGAAGAATGAAATGGATTCTGTCTTATCTGGAATACTCTGAATGCAAAATCTGTGAATGCAGAACTGTCAGCAAAGGCATAAACCTTGTTCATGCTGCACACATATAATCGTCCATTAGCAATAACCGGATAAGCAGCATCAAAAGATTCTATATAATGATCCCAAATTTTTTCACCAGTATATGCATCTAGACAGTAAATATGGAAATCACCTGTTATTGCTCCAGCATATACTCTACCATTGGATACAGCTATTGCACCACGAACATTGCCATTTGTTTGATAACGCCATATAATATTTCCAGTATCTGCATCTAAACAAGAAACATTTTTGTCATCTGAGCCTACATATATTCGGCCATATGCAACTGCAGGAGCACATGCTATACCACTACTGCTTATGGTTTGATTCCACAGCTGCACCCCAGTTGCGGCGTCAAAACAATAAACCCTGCCTTCTAATAAAGTGCTAAATACATATACTCTACCTTGGAATATAGTGGGGAAACTGACTGGAATACCTGTATTATTATTCCACAGCAAATCACCATCCATTGCATCTAGACAATAAAGCGTGCCACTAGTTGATGTTATGTATATTCTTCCATCTGCTACAGCAGGGGAGGAAGCCACTATATTATCTGCTGTGTAACTCCAGTTAAGCTCTCCTGTGTCTGTATCCAGACAGTAGACATTGTGATCGTATGATCCTATATACACTCGATCATATGCAACTGCTGGAGAAGAATAAACCCATCCGCCTACATCATATGTCCATTTCTCTGTTATACCCTCCTCGCTGATGTTTATACAAAAAATTCTTCCCACAGTCGGTTGGATAGGTATCCCAATATAGAGTTTATCATCTACTACAGAAGGTGAGGACTGTATATTGGAACTAAGATGATTAGTGAATATAAAAGTTCCAATGAGATCCTTATCTTCATCTCCTGTTCCCTCTGCATTTGCATCTAAAACATAAAGTTTTCCTATTCCTCCCCAGATGCTGCTCACTATGTACAGTTTGTTATCATACGCTGCAGGAGAACAAAGAATCATTTCAGAAGTACTTATATTGCTATAGCTCCATATAATGTTGTCTGTAGATGGTGATTCAGAGGATGAGTATCCGGTATGCATCAAATCATGACTAAGCATTGGCCACCAACCACCTGTGGTTTGCTCAAGAGAAATCTTTGGATCTTTTTTTGTATACCAGTTCGGAGGTTTGACTGAGAAAACACCTGCATTTTCCAACACAGTCTTAGACACACCTGAGGATGATGATAGAGTATACTCGATACGTCCTAGGTCAAACATAAGTATTCTACCAAAAAGTTTGCTTCCATCGTAGAGATCTATCCGGACTGTGCCACTCAAATTCCTAGAACATTCAAAGCTGTATCTATCCATGCTGCGTATGGAGCTCAACATCTCACTATATGTATAGCCCTTCACTATAGCAAAGGAATATTGCTCAGGACCATCTATAGTTCCCTTCGCATTTTTTGCCCGCACTTCAAAAACATACTCACCATCTGGTAGATCAAAATATGTGACACCTTTTTTACTACTCCATTTGGACCATAATGGCACATATCCAACTAGTCGATATGAATAGTTGAGATCTGATGGGCTTTCATCCGTCTGGTTCCATCTAAAACATACGTCATTATAGCTAATCACATCCTCTGATGGAAACAATGTTAGGTTTATCCAACTTGATCCTGATCGAGTTCTGAAACACCAGATGTCCCCCATGGTTTGAGCACCATGGCTATCCCATGCTATGATACGCCAGTAGTAGGTTGTATTGTACTCCATTGTATCTGGATCAAAAGTGTTTGTAGTTATGTTGGAAGCAACCTTTGACGGCGAGCTGCTAGTGCCAAAGTATACATCGTAGGTGACAACATCACCGGGATCAGGATCACCACCAGACCAGCTTAGAGCAGCATCGATAGAGATATACTCCGAGTTGTTTGATGGAGATGGATCATATGGTTTATACGGCGGATTATTTGGAGGCGGAGTAGGTATCTCATGTACAACAACCTCCACGTAGTCTTCATAAACAACGTTATTCTCCTTCTCACCCACCAAGACAAGTGACCCACCTTCTTTCCCTGCAACATAATAGTTGTCATATGGGTCATCTAGTCTCAAACCATATGTCGAAATTTTTTCTGTAACTGGAGTTATATCGTTTATCTCAACATCGTTACTATCTATATCCCTCAAAACGTCTCTTACCTCTATGTTTCCAGCAAACATCCACTCCTTGTTGTTACAATAGAATAAATGATTAGGAACCACACGTATCTCCTCATCATGTTCACCTATTCTAAAAACAAGATAGTAATCAGTATCCATCTCATCCGGAGAATTACTTATGATCTGAGTAACCTTGGCAGGAACCAGTTTATGATTTTGAAAATCAAAAGACCACACAAACATGCCTGGTTCAATAGATTCGATAGGAATATACCGTGTGGTTTTGCCGTTCTCATCGGTAACACCAACAAATGTTCCCTCTAAGAAACATGAACCTTCCTCAGTGTTCATGGCTCCAGCAAAGCCGATGTCCAACTCAACAGAATCACCCATATCCTTTAGATAATATTTAAAATCTGGGTCCTCTGGATCCAGAGTAACACTTAGATCTATATCTTTCTTTGCATAGTCGCTGGAGTCCTTTTTATCCCACGCATCGTTTTTTAGATTCCATAGATACAGAAAAGACTCTGGTTTTTCTCTATTCCAGTCAGCATCATCATGTCCATTCCAGTGTACATACACACGGTCTATATCAGACAGAGATTTATCAATAACAAAATGATACCATAAATTAACATACATATTAGTGTTCTCACCGGACCAGATATTCTTACTACCCTCGTTGTCACGTCTTACTTTTTTTGCCTGAGCCTCACTATATGATCTATACCTGCTATCACCAGGACTATAGGGAATTTCTGAACCACTTAGAGAGTAATATGCCTCTCCACCACTTCCAATCAGATATGTGGTGTCGTCGATGTATATGGGGTATTTTGTTTTTGGATTGTTTAGCCATTTTAGTGGTGTTAGTATTTTTATTTGTATGTTTCCTTTTTTGTCTGTTTGTATGGTTCTGTTGAGTTGTATT
>QMSS01000140.1 GCA_003649715.1 Thermoplasmata archaeon | reverse complement strand
TTCTCTGGAAGGGCAGGTTATGTATCTTACAAAAGAAGAAGAAAAAATCCTTGATGGTGAAAAAGGCGAAGTACTTGAACGAATGTTTAGACTTCTAGTTCGACTTGGTGATATCTACGGTGCAGATAAGATGATACCTGTTGGATCTGTACAAGTTGCAGGTGTATCCTATAAATCTATCGGAGATCCTGGTACAGAGTTTTTGGAGGATATGGCATCAAAAGGTGCTAAAGTAAAGGTTTTAACATATCTCAATCCTGCGGGTATGGATCTTGAAAACTGGAAAGATTTTGGTTTCCCAGAGGATTTTGCAAAAAACCAGCTACGCATTATGAATGCTTTTAAAAAAATGGGAATAGTCATAACATCAACATGTACACCGTATCTCGCTGGTAATCTACCTCGTTTCCGTGAGCATATAGCATGGTCAGAAAGTTCTGCTGTTTCTTTTTCAAACTCAGTTATAGGTGCTCGTACAAACCGTGAAGGCGGTCCGTCTGCACTTGCTGCTGCGCTTTGCGGTGTTACACCAAACTATGGTCTTCATCTCCGGGAAAACCGGCAACCAACTGTTAAAATAAAGGTTGATACTGAGCTTGTTTTCAATTCAGATTTTGGCGCACTTGGATACTACGTTGGTAAACAAGTTAAAAACAAAATACCTTATTTCACAGGTATAAAAAAAGCTGATACTGATCAGCTTAAATCACTTGGCGCGGCTATGGCGGCATCAGGTGCTGTTGCACTTTACCATGTAGAAGGACTCACCCCAGAAGCTGATCTTGCAGAAAAAAGAGATCTCGAAACAATAAATGTTGGTAAAAAAGAAATCAAAGAAACATATGAGAGATTAAGCTCTGGTAAAAAACCAGATATCGTTATTTTAGGGTGCCCTCATTCTTCTCTTCGTGAGATATCCCGTCTTGCTGGAAAATTAGATGGTAAACATTTGAAAAAACCTATCTGGATTTGCACTTCTCGTATGATAAAAGAAGCAGCTATACGTATGGGATATGACGAAATCATCACAAAAGCTGGTGGCAGTATTGTCGCTGATACATGCATGGTTGTGTCACCTATCGAGAAGATGGGTTATAAAATCACAGGTGTGAATAGCGGTAAAGCGGCCAACTATTTACCTGGTTTTTGTAAACAAGAAGTTGTTTTCGCAAATATAGATGATCTAGTGGAGGAAATGCTATGAAAGGAAGAACTATCTCTCCAGGGAAAGCAGAAGGAGAAGCAATAGTTTCTCCTGAGCCAATTGGTTTCTATGGTGGTATAGATATCAAAACAGGAGTTGTTATCGAAAAAAATCATCCTCTTGAGGGTAAAAAAGTTGCTGGTAAGATTCTTGTTTTTCCATGTGGTAAAGGATCTACCGTTGGATCATATGTGATTTATGGTTTGAAAAAGAATGGTGTGGCACCGGTTGGTATTATTAATAGAGAAACAGAGACAATTGTTGCAACGGGTGTTATACTAGCAGGTATCCCATGTGTTGATCAGATTGATATTAATAAAATAAAAACAGGAGATAAAATAGTTCTAGATGCTGATAAAGGAATAGTTGAAATAAAATATTAATGTCTCATATTCCAGATTGTTCCAAGACCGTTTAAATCTACCATGTGTTTTCCATCATTATCTGACCATGAGATTTTACCTGTTAGTGTGACTCTGCCAATACTCATACCAACGTTTGAAAGTCTCTTCCAGACTCTTTGATACACGTTATCTGCTTTGATGTCTATGTCAAGGTTGATGTTGTAGGTTTTTAATAGCAGCTGTATGGAAGAAGTTTTTCCTTTTACTTTTATTTCTTTTGGAAGATTTAGGAAAGGAAGTATTTTATCTGAATCTAGTATGTTGATTTCGGCAGCTTCAAGTTTTGTAAATGTTTCACCTTGGTTTGTTGTTATAACTAGGCTGCTTAATGGGTTTACTACAGACGTTTTTGTTGATTTTGTTTGAGGAAGTAGATAGTAGTTATTATAGTAGATTTCCCATCCGTTATCGGCTCTCATATGACACCAGTCCCATCCTCTGATCAGAGATTTTGTTATTAAACCTGAAGCCCAGGTATGTTCATGATGCCCAATGCCGTTTATCTTATAGGTTAGACCATCTATTTTTACTGTTCCTGATACTTCACATCCCATAAATGCGTAACTTGCTATTTTACCTTCTGATTTGTCGATTAATCTATTGCTAAAAATCCATAGTGGGTTGGATGGTGCAAAATATTGCAGATCCATCTCGATATCATGTTTTGGATCTATATATTCTCCTTCTATGTGTATATGCCAGTTAGGCGCTCTTCCTTCTACATAGGAATCCTCAAATGATACTTTGAATCCTTTGCTTGAAGAAGTAGCTTGAAGTGCTGGGTCTTTGAGTATGCCAAGTATTGGTCTTTTTCTGTCAATTATACTTCCATATTTTTCCCCATTTGGACCGTTGAGAGTTACAACTAGAATATCAGGTTTCTCAAAAAATAGATCATTACGTGCCATATGATTAAAGCTGATTGATATCGTCCACCCGGGGAGCCCTTCGTTCAAGATGGCTGTATAGTACCACCATTCTCTACCTATAAGTATTTTGTTATAATGTGGTCCTTCATCTTCTGCTGAGACTGATCTTTCATTTCCTCCGATGATTGACTCTGGGAGTTTTTCTTTTTCTTTGAATATGAATGTTCCCAATTCTGCACTATTGCGTTTGTAGATTATTGTGATGGTCCCGTGGCAGTTTGTTATTTCATCTCCTTTAAGAACATATGTTGTAAGACCTGATTTATCACAATCTCCTGAGATGTTTATATCTGCCCATTTGACATCTCCGGATACATGGGTTACTATGATTTTGAAGTTTTCTTCATCTTGTGAAAATTTTATATCTGGTGTTTTTTCTTCTATAGGATTTTGAATATATCCACTTTTATGGAAAACGTACATCGCCATGATTATCAAGGCTACAATGATTATTGCATCGAGTTTCCTAAGCTTAGGTTTCATATCTCACCAGCATATTTTTACTTTTTATATAAATATTCTTAAATATTTATTATTAAATCTTTCTTTACAACTGTTACCAAAACAGTAAAAAACTATAATCTGAGCTTCTGAGCAAGGATTCTAAATGCAAGAGGAGCATCATGTTCTTTCAATACTACAAATGTGTCTTCACGGCATCCCATAACATGTGATACGTTAATACCTTCAGATGCGAGAGAGGAAAGAATAAAAGCAATAGCACCAGGTGTATATTCTATCTCTCTTGGACTTTTAATATGGAGAATAGCAAGATTATAATCTATTTTTTTGAAATTTGTATTGCGCGCTATGCTTTCATCTAAAAAAAACATGTATCCACTAGGAGTTTTGGAATAAGCGATTGCTTTAACATCAACAAAAGTACTATGATGTAAAGCCGCTATTTTGTTTTTTATTGAGAAACTTGCTTTCTTCAGTATCTCTATTGCTTTTTCCTGTGTTTTCTTTTTTCTTGTTCTATTTTTTTCAGCATTTCTAATCAATGCTACTTTTACTGCATCTGTGTTTTTAAGCTTAAGATCCCTGCATATTTCTCTGGAAAGAGCACTATAGTTTACAATGCCCTGTTCTATTGCTTCGAGTATGTATGGTTTTCTTTCAATGTATGCTTTAACCTGCTTAGAAACAGGAATAGAGTTTTGTTCCATATGTAACAGTAATGTAATATTTTGTTATAAATGTTAGTTATTATTTTAAATAGTTTA
>QMSS01000139.1 GCA_003649715.1 Thermoplasmata archaeon | reverse complement strand
TCTCTTGTAGCTTTATTTGTGCGTGGATTTATAAGTTTTATCTTCTCATTTTTATATAAGGCTTTCATAAATTTATCGGTAATTCCCACAGAAAGATTAAAATTAGAAAAACTTTTTTTATCTAATTTGGCTTCAATAAATTCCAGAATATCTGGATGTGTTACTTTTAAAACTGCCATATTTGCTCCGCGGCGTCTGCCTCCCTGAATAATAACTGAAGTTGCAGTATCAAAAATTTTCATAAAGGATAAAGGACCACTGGCAAATCCTTTGGTTGTAGAGACTAAATCATTGCGTGGTCTTAAAGATGAAAAACTGAATCCGGTTCCTCCCCCGGTTTTATGAATCAAAGCCATGGCTTTCAAAGCTTTAAAAATTCCCTCAATAGAATCCTCAACCGGAAGCACAAAGCAGGCAGAAAGTTGTCCTAAGGGAGTTCCTGCATTCATTAAAGTTGGAGAGTTAGGTAGAAACTCTAAATTAGACATCATCTTAAAGAATTTATCACAAAAATAATTCTCCTTTTTCTTATCAAAATTTCTCTCAGCAGAAGCAACTGTTTTTGCTACTCTTAAAAATAACTCTTGGGGTGTCTCAATAATCTCTCTTTTATCATTTTTTAGTAAATATCTTTCTTTCAAAATAGTCATCGCATTTAAAGAAAGTTGATGTCCCTTTTTCTTATTTTGCTTAATCATCCCTTTTCATCTTACCGGAGGCTTAAGGGATTTCAAGAGAAAACCCATCATAAGCAAATTTTATATTTAAATTCAACTCCTTTTTAATCTTTTCCTCTAAAAGATGAGGTTTAGCACGCAACATCGTCATCCCAAAATGAGTAAAAATTGCCTGTTTCGGATTTATTTTCTTAACTAAATCTAAAGCTTCCTCAAGAGATAAATGTTCATAATCAGGCTTTTTTTGATAAAACACTACATTAAGAATTAAAACTGTTGAATCCTTATAGACTTGAGAAAGCTTGGGAAAAAACTTTGTATCTGAGACTAAAGAAATAATTGAGTTAGGAAATAAAAATTTAATTCCAAAGGTATCTACAGAGTGAATATTTTTTAAAGGTGTAATAAATTCCACATCTCCTATTTTATATCTTTTTCCTTCTTCCATTATAATTATTTCCTCGGGGAATTTTTTAACATAAGAAAATATCACCCCTTCTTTTTCATCCAAAGCATCTGGAGGTAAAACCACTTTTCCTCTTTTTCTAAATCCTCCTTCTGTCATTGCCTCAATCATCACATTAACATCATTAGCATGGTCTAAATGTTTATGCGTAAGAATTATGGCATCTAAACTGGAAGGATCAAGCTTAGGACGACTGCTGTTGCATTTAACTAAGGATCCCGGACCTGGATCAATAATTAAATTGGTGGACTTATATCGCAGCCATAAACCTGCTGAGGAACGCAGTTGTCTGATCATTACAAAACGGGCACCGGCAGTTCCTAAAAATTTTAAAAAGCCTTCCTTCTTATTTAAAACTTGATCCATTTTTTGACTTTCTTAGGTATACCAATCTTTTCTAATTTTTCAAAAGAATTAATTTTTGCCCCTTTCCTTAAATTAATTATTCTTTTAGCACGCTCTTTTCCTATTCCAGGAATCTTTATCAATAATTCAAAGCAAGCTTTATTCACATCTACAGGGAAAAGGTTTTTATTTTTTAAAGCAAAAGCTTCTTTTACATCATACTCTAAAACAAGATTTCCTTCTTTATCATAAAGAAATTGAGAAGGCGAAATTCCATAATCTCTTAAAAGAAAGTCTGCTTCATAAAGTCTTTTTATGCGTAAAGGGCTTTCTTCTTTTAAATTCTCTAAAGGTGTGCCTTCTTGAGGGATAAAACGGCTGTAATAAATTCTTTTCAATTTTAATTCTTTATAAAGATAATAAGCTAAATTAAGATATTCTCTATCGCAAATTTTCTGACCTCCCACAATGAATTGGGTAGTTATTCCTGATTTTATCTTCTTCTCTTTATTCAATCTACTTAAAAATTTAAGCCTTTTAAATAAATCATCAAATAATTCTTTTGAAGATACTCGAGATAAATATTTCTGCGCAGGATATTCTAAATTAATAGATATTCTATCGGCAAAATCAAATATCTTCTCTATCAAAGAAAAATCTGTTTTAGGTAATATCTTGGCATGAATGTAACCGGAATAATTTAAATTTTTTCTTAAAATATATAAAGTTTCTAAGATTTTTTCCTGAGAAAAATTTGCATTTTTATAGATTCCTGAAGAGATAAAGATTCCCTTTGCTAAATTTTTTCTATATAAAGAGATAAATTGCTTGCTCAAATCTGAAGGAGAAAGAAAATAGCGAGGACAATTACTTCTTGCATTGTTAAGACAATATTTACAGTTATTTTTACATTTATTGGTCAGAAGAATTTTCAAAATAGGAGAGATTCCTTTTGCTTTTGCAGGATAGATATATTCTTTTAAAGAATCTTCCTCTACATTATTTATTAAATTCTCTAATTCTTTTAAATACATTTTCAGAAAATACCTTTATTTTAGACATCTTCAACAAAAAAGCAGTCACTCCTTCTTTTTTAACCAATTTTTTTCTAAAATTTCCATCATAAACAAAATAAGGACCGCAGGAAGGGCTTTTTGATTTCAAAATAGCAAAATCTACTTTTTTTTCTTTGGCGATCTTTAAGACTAATTTAGCACCTTTAATAAAATATCTTGTCAAATCCTCTCCTTTTTTATTTATTACTTTTGCTTTCTTAAAAAATATATCCTTCGTTTCTCCCTTTATCTCAAAAGGACCAGAAAAAGAACGCACTCCTCCTAATTCCTCAGGACAGACAGCAATAAGTCTATAATTTTTTAATAATTTAAGCAAGGCTTTATCCAGAAAAGAGCTTCCATCATAGCGACAATTTATTCCTAAAAGACACTTACTGATTAATACTTTTCCAGCCATATTCTTTTTAACTCTTCAGTGATTTCTCTCTGCAAAGAATAACTTATCTCTTTAATTGACTCTTCTCTTTTTCTTTCTCTTTTTTTCTTTTTGCTTAAAAAATCTTTTACCTTTTTGTAATTTGCTCCCAAAAGTTTTATCTTATGAATAAGTTCCAAATCATTACTGATTACTACTATCTGTTTACGATTCTTAGTCTTTTCCACCAAGTTTTCAATTACTTCATCAGCAGTTTTTTTACCACTACATATAATATCAAAATAACTATCCTTTAAAAAATCAAATTTGCCATCAAAAACAATTGTAACTTTATTATTCCTGCTTCCGGTAAGATTATATCTTTTTATATAATCTACAAGAGCTTTATAATCCTTATCTTTAATCTCCTCAATATTTTTTAGCAGATTCCAGCCATCGATAATATACCATAACATAGATTAAACCTCCCAGAATTGCCACAGAAATTATAAAAAAAAGATTAAAAAGGGATAAAGCTAAAGCCATATTTTTCTCTATTCCTATTTTAGAGAAAAAATAAATACAGGCAAGCTCTCTTGTGCCAATTCCAGCAACAGTTACAGGAAGGGTGGTAATTAAAATGATAAAAGGAACAGTGATAAAAAAGTCAATCAAAGGAACTTCTTTCCCAAAAGCATGTAAGGTAAAGAAAAAGCTGAAAATGTTAAGAACCTGAATGGGGAAAGAATATGCAGCAACAATTTTAAAAAAAGCAAAAGGGTTTTTTCTAAAAAAACTTAAATCTTTGCAAAGATTATTTATTTTTTCTAAAAATTTTTGTTTTCTTTTAAAAAGTTTATTTATAAGTTTAAAAGG
>QMSS01000138.1 GCA_003649715.1 Thermoplasmata archaeon | reverse complement strand
TATAGTGGTGGAATATATCTTTTGGTGGCCGCCTTTTACTGGCCTTTGAAAGAGACTAAGGGATTTAAATTGGCCGGATATTACATAGCTATGGGTTTGATCTTTCTGAGCTTTCTTTTCAGTCTCACTAGAACTGTATGGGTATCAACTGTATTAACTTTGTTGGTCATTCCCTTTGTTATTAGAAGATCACTTTTTTTGTCGAAGACATTAGCCAAATTGGCTGCTTATACTGCTGTTGTGTTGCTTGTAGCTACTGTCTTATTTCCTAAGATAAGTTTGCCTAAGCTTGTTCATGAGAGAGTGGAGAGTTTCGCGACTGAGGAAGCTTTTTCTGAGTCCTATATGACACGAGAAGAAGGATTTAGGACAGAGTTAAATATTTGGCTCAGAGGGTCAATTGTTTTAGGTACTGGAGCCAGCTTGCCTTTAAGGTATGTTGGGGCAGATCCCTTTGAGACAGGGGCTCTGGGGCATGTTGGTTTGGCTACTTATCTTTCTCACTATGGAATAGCTGGTGTCTTGATTTATTTGATTGTTCTGCCTCTTGTGAGTATCAAGGTTTCCAAAATTTGCTACTTGTCTTACTTTCCGTCTTATAAGTCTAGAGTTTCCCTTGTTACCTTAGCGTGTATTCTAATGGGAGTTTTAGCTTGCTTATCTAGCGAGCATTATATTAGCGCTACCTCTCATGTTCCTGGATTGATATATGGTGCGGTGTGGGGAATCTGGAGCGGGCCCAAAGAAAAGCAAGTTAAGAAGGAAGTCAAATACAGATAGAGAGTATACCCCTTGAGCTATAACCATTTCTGGTGCATTTCTGGTGTATGGGATCGTTGAAAAAGGTGGCGCATCCTGCTGAGATAGATTCAGCAAAGGAGGACATGCCACGTGGGAAAAAGAGTGTGGAGAACGTGCTACCCTGGCTATACCTCAAAGGCATTTCCACGGGAGACTTTAATGAGGGCCACCATGTTGGCCATGGTATTCAGGCTGGGTCAGAGTGCGCAAAAGAGATGGCAGAGGATACGTGGATACAGGAGACTGCCGGAGGTAGTACAGGGGGGTGAAGTTTAAAGATGGCATATCAGAGAATGAAATTTCTCAGCAAGAAGCCGCCTGAGATGCCATATACCAGATTTGACTATAACTCCTTGACAGATATGGGGGAGCGCTACAATGGCTTATATAAATGTCCTTCAATTGGCAAATGGATTAGGGATAGGAGGAATGGAAAAAACCCTTCAATTATACGCTAAATATCTCAATAAGGACATTTTTAGTGTAGTAGTTGCTGGTTGGGATCAAGGAGGGGTTAGAGAAAGAGAGATTAGGCAGAATGGCATAGAAGTTTATATTCTGGGGAAATGTAAGAAAAAACTAACAGAACTCATGAAGTCCAAGAAGATACATATTTTACACATTCATCAACATGCTACTATGGATAAGGCTATTGTTGAGGCAGCTATTGAGTCTGGAGTCAGAGCAATTGTGGGGACAAACGTGTTTGAGAGATTCGATAGGAACGTTTGTGATCGCATTGATGTGACGCTACTGATTAGTAAATTGTCAGCAATAAACTATCGTAGGTATCTGAATATGTCTTGGAAAGACTTTTGGAAGAAAAATAGAGTTTTGTATAATCCAATTGATCTTTCAGAATTTGCTTTATCTCAAGATCCAAATTACAAATCGGAAGTTAGAAGAAAGTTTGCTATTCCTGATAACGCTTTGGTTGTGGGAAGTGTAAGGAGGCCATCCCCTAGTAAGTGGGGAGATTTATTTTTTAAAATGCTACCTATTCTGACTAATAGAAAACCTGGCGTTGCTCTAGCATTTAAAGGACTTCCCCGTGAGATTAGGTATAGGTTAGATGCGATGAGATTGCCAAATAGGAAGATTTTTATGGAAGCTTCACTTGACGTTTGTGAATTTTACACTTTGATTGATGTGTTGGCCTATTCGTCAGTAATTGGTGAATCGTTTGGCATTGTTCTTGCTGAAGCTATGGCTTGTTCGACTCCAATTGTTTGCAATTCTACTCCACTCCGATACAATTCTCAGATCGAAGTTGTAGATCACAACTTAACAGGATTTATAGTGTATGGAAAAGAGAGCTTTGCTGAAGCTGTAATAGAACTGTTAGAGAATAAGAATCTGAGAGTGATAATGGGAAATAATGGACGTATGAAAGTAATAGAAAATTATGAAGTTCAGAAGAATACAATACAATTGGAGAAAATATATATCGACGTTCTGAGAAGGAAAGGATTAAGAGTTCCAGAAAAAGTAATAGATAATTACAATGAGATTAGATGCTTTCCATCTCTTGAAGAAGTAAAGAGCTTTGAAAGGGAGTATGGTAGAAGCTTAAGAATGTGCTATGGCAAACCTAGCTACGCAGATATTTATGGTTATGAACTTTTTCTTAGACATGGAAAAATTTGGAAAGTGGTCTATGCAATCCATAGATTAGTTGAGAGATTTAAGTCTGATAAAGGGTCTATCGGGGGATGATGTGAGATTATTAAAGAATCCAAAAATAATTGATAATATAATTAAGAATCATGCCTTTAGAAAACTTGGAAGAAGTATTTTGGAGAAAACGAGTCTCTTAGGGTTCTTTTTTGATTTAATATCATGGAGAAGAAATATGTGGTCAGAAAGAAAACTGATATCTATTTATAATAGAGAGTATGTTAGCAATCACGGCTACAATACTGAGGAAGATTATCGAATAAAAGAGGCTCATGCAAGAGAAATTATAAGACTCCTCAACCCTAGGAAGGTGCTTATAGCTGGATGTGCTTTAGGGAATGCAGTTTTGGCCTTTCGTAAGCAAGGTATTGAAGCTTATGGATTTGATATTATTCCCAACTTACTTGATATGTGTAGAAGTGAGATTAAGCCTTACATAAGAGAGGGGAGTATTCTTGCAATTCCTTTCAACCGAGAAGAAGATTTCGATGTATTTGTTTGCACAGACGTTTCTGAGCATATTCAAATAAAAAATATCCCTAAGATGGTTGATGAGATATATAGAATTGGGGTTATATGGATTGCTACAATCATTTGTCACGACGGGCTGTCTCCTGGACATGTCACTTTAAAGCCTTTAAGTTGGTGGGAAAGACAATTTAAAGGAAAGTTCACTTTGTGCCGCGATATTAAGACAGATATATTTCCAGGTATTTATGGTTTAGATCCAGCGAAAAAAGCGAAGTTTACATTTTGGCGTAGAAATGGATAATAATATTGATCTATTAGATAGCATGATAAAGGATGGCGTGAAATGTGGCCAAGGATAACTATAGTAACCCCTTCTTACAACCAGGGCCGGTTTCTCGAAGAAACTATTCTGTCGGTGATAAACCAGGACTATCCAAATCTCGAGTATTTTATCATAGATGGAGGCAGCAACGATAATTCTGTTGATATCATAAAAAAATATGAAGATAAAATTGATTGGTGGGTAAGTGAACCTGATGAGGGACAGAGTGATGCTATTAATAAGGGATTTTCTAAGGCTACGGGTGATTTTCTTACTTGGGTTAATAGCGATGATATCCTTTTACCAGGTGCTCTTGATACGGTCTGCAAGGTTGTAAAGGAGAATCCGAGTGTACAATGGATAGCGGGTAATACGGTGTGGATTGATGCCGATGGGAAAATAATTCGTTGTTCAAGATTGCCGAATTATAGCCGATTATTATCTAAAATGGGACTTTTGGTAGTCGGAGGTCCATCTACTTTTTTCGCCCGTTCACTTTACAAAACTGTGAAAGGTCTTCGGCTTGATCTATTTTTTGCTATGGACATCGATCTGTGGTGGCAATTCCATAACCAT
>QMSS01000137.1 GCA_003649715.1 Thermoplasmata archaeon | reverse complement strand
AGTAGGTGGATCAACTATAAAAAAGACGGGAAAAATCGCATGAAAAAGAGCCATCATAAGCCATCACATCCTGATTTGCACGTTACCATGGCTCTGTCTCCCATCACTATAAAATATATAATTGTATAGAAATTGTTGAAGGGGTTATTGGGGATTTCAGATATAATACAGGCCTAATAACCGTAAAATCAAATATTAGAAAAACAGATAAAAGATTAGAAAAATAACATATTTGTTATCTACCAGGGTCAATCAACAGATAAGATATTGCTCTGAATAAGATAAAAAGGATCATAAATATGGCTGCTCAGATAAAAAACAGACATCGTCTAAAAAAGAGAGAGATCAAACAAATACTAGAATGGATAAAAGATTTTGACAACAAATTGTTTCTGAACATACAAAAAGCCATGGTAGAAACAGGTGTTTTGGATGGATACAAAATTATACTTATAGACGGAGAAATAGATTTTTTAGTCATAGAAGATAAAATATTTTTCACACTACATGGTATATACAGACATAATCCAGAAAAACATTTTGTGGTTGTAGACATGGGAGCAGTGGGTTTTATCACCAACGGAGCAGATATTATGGCCCCTGGAATAGTAGATGCCGACATAAGCATAATGGAAAAAGATCCTGTTTGGATCTGCGATGAACGACACCGCAAACCGCTAGCTGTAGGAATGGCATTGATGAACGGTGAAAAAATGATAAAAGAAAAACATGGAAAAGCTGTAAAAAACATACACCATGTCGGCGACAGACTATGGAGCCTCATCAAATAAACTTTGATATTATATCTGGCAGTTTCCCCAGATTTTTGGTAAAAACATGATCATCATGTAGAAAATAAACAACAGCTTCCTGCGCCATTGCAAAACTTAAAACCCAACTACTTGGAACTACAGCATCGTCAACCCCTCTCAGTATAAAAACCTCAGCATCCAGCTTTTCCTCAAAAAACTTCCTATCAACCATATCCTTTAATATCCGCTTAGGAATCCCGCAGTAACCATCTATGTCCACAGACAGAGGAATCACAACAGGATTAAGAAGAAATAATTTTTTGACACTAGAACATCTAAAAGCAGTTGATACAGCAAGAAAACCTCCGAAAGAAGAACCTATCAAAACAACATCTCTATCACCCTTAATGGCATGATAAATACGTTCCAAACAATCAGAGACAACAATGTCCTCAGGTCTACCATACCAATACCTAATACAACAAGCATTCAATGCCTTTCTAAAAAGACGGCCCTTCCTACTATCTGGACCAGACCGATACCCATGTATATAATAAATCATAATATCACAACCCCTCTAAATAGAACATCTACTAACCGGATAACCATTTTATCCACCTGGTGACAAAACAAACTCATACCAAAAAAATAGATATATGAAATCTCACATAAAAGAATAATGTTAAAAAACAATGTAAATCCTATAAAATCGGGATCTAAAAAACCAGTTTCCAAAAAAATAAAAATGTCATGTCTTTTTAAAAAGAGATAGAAATGTGTTTTAATCTAAAAAAATATACTTCAACCCAAAAAGACACATTCTTTTTATAAACCCACGGCAAATGTTTATAAAGACAAATATATTTTAGATTACTAGTATAAAAAATTAAAAATTTGGGAGAAGAGTGATTATGGGAATAGCAAGCAGGATTTTTGGTGAGAAAAAAACAGGCTTAACAGAGGGATATATCGATCTCGAAAAATATATTGAATCCAAAAAAGAAGAAGAAACACCAGCCAAGATGTATGTCAAAGTCGGTGAGATACAAAGATATGAGGATCTAAAAAACTTCACAGACCAAGTATACGGTGGAAACATTCTGATACTAGATTTCTCACCAATCGCTGAAGAAGAAGTCATCCTAAAACGCATAACCAATGAGTTAAAAAAGATGGCAAACGACATAGATGGAGACATCGCCGGTATCGGCAACAACCTCATGATCATATCACCATCAGGCGTCAAGATAGACAGACGGAAAATAAGAGGAAAATACGCCTAAAAAAAACTAATTCTCGTTTTTTCTCCCAAAAAAAGAAAGAGAAAAAAATACATCAGAGAGGAAAACCATACTTTTTACCTATCTAATCTTCCTCTTCTTTGGATCAGACGCAAGTAAAACAACACGTGAATCAGATCTCTCCATAACCATCTCGTAACCCAACAGAGCCGACAGTTTCTCACCAAAACTTTTTACACTACTATGAGAAGGCATATTCGATATACTCATTCTCCTCCTAGAATAGCCAACAAAAACATAGGCCTTCGGCTCCACAAAAAGAGGAGAAGCCTTCTCATCCAACTTAGCATACTTCTCCACATACTTATCATCCATATTCCAACCATCCACAAGAGTATGACGTATAACAACACGAGTATCCAAAGAGGGCAACAACTCTAATGTCTGAATCAACTTCTCCCAACCATTAGAAACCAGTGGAACACAAAGACGCTTATACACCTCCCTATCTGGAGCAACAACAGAAACATACAACTGTGTCGGCAGCGGATCAAGATTCTCCAACACCTCAGGTGTTGTCCCATTTGTAACTAAAAAAGTTATCATACCACGCCTATGACATACATCAAAAAACTCCCCTAACCTAGGGTACAAAGTCGGTTCCCCAGACAAAGAACACGCCACCATATTAGGATTATTTGCCTCCATCCACTTCCTATGATCACATCTAACATCACCCTTGAAACCCGTTATAAGCCTACGTTGAGCTTGGATAGACTCCTCCAAAATATACTCTGGATCATCCACCTCATCCTTGAAAAACGTCTCTGTAAAACCCTGATATCTCCAACAGAAAAGACAACTCTGAGTACAATAATTCAACGAAGGAGTCATCTGCAGACAACGATGAGACTCAATACCATAAAAACTCTGCTTATAACACTCCCTACCATAAAGAAGACTCTGCCTCATCCAATGACACAACTTCACACCAGAATGCCTACCAATAACCGCATAACGCTGCTTCCTCAGAATACGCCTCAGCTCCTCATTCATCATATTCAACTCACTTCAAAACCTCAAATGTTCATATTTGTAAAAAACATTATTTTTTTCCTTTAAAAAACATTATCCCTTTTCTCCTCTTAATGTCAATTTTAAGTCAAAAAACCTTAGGGGATCTTAAAGTAAAAACAGTAACAGTATTACCATTCATTACATCATATTATACACAAATTTTTTTCAAAAGATGGAGTATAAAAAACAATTAAAGAATCTGATTTTATAGAAAAATACTAATAATAGTAAAATGTATTATATATACGGGCAATAAAAACTGCTTTGGTTGGGGGAAAATCAATTTGACAAGAAAAAATATGATACAGATACAAATAACTGCAATAAGCATTTTTATAATCCTACTAGGTGCTCTTTTGCCCTCTGCAACAGCGGATAGTAAAATCAGCATCCAGGGTTTTACCAAGGGTGTCTCATGGAAACCAGTCATCCCAATGAAAAAGATTACCATGATAAACTTCGATGGAAATAGCCTTATCGACGACTATACATATCTAGCAGCTGTTCCAACTTCAGTATTTTATGATGAAAACGGAAAACACATTTTCTCCAATCCTCTGGTATTCTATCAGGACAGGAAAAATACAAAAGACGATAAAGAACGATCTCTAAACGCAAGACAGGGATTAGACTATTTTATGGAGGATTGGATGTCTTATTGTAATGGATATCTTGATCAGATGACGCTCATAAATGTTCCAAAAAACAGTATACCACATGAATGGAAAGCAAAAGAATACACCATAGTAGAAGGAGATGATCCCTATCAGATTGCGAGT
>QMSS01000136.1 GCA_003649715.1 Thermoplasmata archaeon | reverse complement strand
GGAAGCAAGTAAGAAAGGAAGGCAAATGAAAATGCCAAAACTATGAAAAAAAACTCTTTGAAACTATCTAATCTACTCAAATACTATGACCCCCTTCTCCCGTAAATGGGGAATAAAAAATGTGGTTTTTTTGTTGGAAGCAGAAAAAAATAAATTTTTCATTCATTTTTTCCCTGTACAACTCTTCTCTGTCTATACAGATTTTTATCAACGGAATAGATCATTTTATCTACATCAAGGGATTGTATTCCTATGAACTCATATATTTTCTTTGCATTTTCCTCCGGATGCTGTATCACATCATTATAGTTAACCATCAAAACCTCGATGTCTCCTCTGCTATTGATTTCTTTTTTTATCTTTTCATTCAATCTTGTAAAACTTTTACGGGTCTTATCACGTTCTGTGTCCTTTTTCCCTATCATTTTTTCTATAGAATCCAATACCTCTTCAATGTCTCTCTCAATGTATATTATCTTATAGTCCCCTGGTGGAAGGTATTGCAGGCCGTAGGCAATTATCTTTATCGCTTGTCCAGTGTATCTAAAAATAAGATCTGGGTTCTCTCTTAATCTATCAATTATTCCCTCAATTTCCAGGTAACCTTTTGGATTGTTTTCATCAGCTTCTCTTTTCTCTTCTGTTGCAACAGGCATACCACCTGCTTTTAACATCTGCATTAGCATGGATGTTCCAGATCGAGGCAGACCTGAGACTATATAGTTAATCATCCTCATAATATCCCAGCTCCCTCAGTTTTTCCAATACTTTTTGTACACTCTCCTCCAATGTTTCTTTATCAGTATCTAATATCAGCTCGGGATTTGTAGGCTCCTCGTAGGGATCGTCAACGCCTGTGAAACCGCTAATCTCACCAGCTAGTGCCTTTTTATACATTCCCTTCACATCACGTTTCATACATACCTCTATAGGGCATCGAGTATAGATTTCTATGAAATCACCTATCTCCTTTCTTGATTTATCACGTCTCTCCTTGTAGGGTGATACAAATGTGGCAAGAACAGCTACTCCATTTCGGGTTAAAAGCTTGGCAACAAATGTTACTCTTTTGATATTTTCATCCCTATCTTTTTTGGAAAAACCAAGATCAGATGTGAGTTCTTTTCTAACGATATCGCCATCGAGTCGCTCGACTTTGTATCCTTTTTCTTTTAATATCTCGGCTACTCTGTCTGCGACGGTTGTTTTTCCAGAGCAGGGTAGACCAGTAAACCATGCAGTAAAACCTTTATGCTCCTTCATATCCTCTTTTTATACCCCCCTATTGTTTTGTAAAAAATTTAGTATTTCTTCTACAAAAAAATCTGTTTTGTCTTTTGGCACTATGGCCCCAAGTACCTCTTTTTTCCCTCCGGCTTTAAAACCTAGTGAGACTCCTTTTTTGATCATTGGTTCTAGATTTATGTTGCTTCTAACGTAGATCTGGTTTTTGTCTGTGAAGAAGCCTGTGTTGATTACAACTGTATGTTTTCCAGTTTCCCAGGCTATTTTTCTGGTTATTGTGGATATGATGTTGTATGGAGTATCTATCTTTTTTAGCACAATGTTATCATTTATTTCCCTGGCTGGCTTTTTAAGCAGTGTTTCTATCTCGTTTGTTAGAAGTGTAAGGTTTCTATTCCATTGTTTGTTGTTTAGTATCTCAGATGCATCGTCTATGCGTAGCAGTATGTGAGGGGTTTTTTCTACCTCCTTTTTATCACCAATTTTGTAGTTTGAATCTAGAAGGTATACCATTTTTAGTAGATCCTCGAATGTTAGATTGGTTTTTTGGCAGAAATCTGATATTATTTTTTGAAATGTTTTGTTGTTTTTGATCCTATGTTCATGGTCGCCGATTATGCCTAGTATTGCAAATAGGTTTATGGGTTTGTTTAGATATTTGTTTATGATCCAACTGGTGGAGGGATATAGATTGGGATCTGCTCCTTTTGCGACTGGGTTGTGATGAACAATGTTTTTTATCTCTTTTTGTATGTGATGGTCAAATATTATGACTTTGGAGTTTTTTGCTATTTTAAGTATGTTTTCCTCTGGTAGGGCCATATCTGCTATAATGACGAAATCATGTTGTGAGCAATGATTTATTTCTTCCTCTGTTAAGAAGTAGTTGCCTATGTGTGGTGTCTGGTTTTTGATGTTTTTGTTACCTAAGTGTTTTAGTAGAAGTTGTGCTGAGCATATGCCATCGGTATCCCAGTGGTGTATTAGGAGACCGGTTCCATTTAGTTTTTTTAGCATAGCCTGTTTCCCCTCCCATGTTTTTTATTTTTTTATTCTACAAATGGTTTTTCGAATTTTAGTATGGTTTCTGCTACTTCTTTTCGCATCATGTCCTCGGGTGGGATTTTTCCATTTCTAAGCAGTTCTCTTATCTTTTTTCCACTGAAGTTTATGTGATATTTTGTGTCATGTGGACATGTTTTTTCGTTTACTATCCCATTGCATTTTTTACATCTGAAGAATGATCGGAAAAAAATAGGGACTATTCCTAGATCCGGGAATTCTGAGAAAATATTGTGTGCATCGTATGGGCCGTAGTAGTTTCCCACGCCAGCATGATCTCTTCCTATTATGAAATGTGTGCATCCAAAGTTTTTACGCATTATAGCATGATGGATGGCCTCTCTGGGTCCAGCGTATTTCATGGACGTTCTTAGTATGGACATCACAGCTCTCTCCCGTAGGTAGTAGTGTTTTATTAGTGTCTCATATGCTGCGAGTATTACTTCATCTTTGAAGTCACCAGGTTTCTTTTTTCCAATGATAGGGTTGATGAATATGCCGTCGACAAATGTTAGAGCTGTTTTTTGGACATATTCATGTCCAAGATGAGGGGGATTGCGTGTTTGGAATGCTACTATTTCTCTCCATCCTTTTTCTTTGAATAGGATGCGTGTTTCTTTTGGTGTGAGGTTGTATTTATCAAATTCTGTTGGTTGTGTTTTGATTAGTAGTATTTTGCCGCCAATTAGGATGTCTCTCATCTGGTATACATTAAAGACACCGGGGTGGTTGATGTCTGTTGTTCCGTATACTGCTTCTGCTAGATTTTTTTTGTCGAAGGTGTATATGTCTTCTATGTCTATTTTAGCTATGATACCGGTCTCTTGGTTTGTTAGTATGGCTGTTTCTCCTTCTTTTATCTGTTTTTTTTCTTGTTTGTCGACATCGAGTATAATAGGTATTGTCCATGGTGTATCATCTTGTAGTCTTTTTTCTTTTAGTACAGAGTTTAAATCATTGTTGCATAGGAAGCCTTGTAGTGGTGAGAACACTCCGTTGGCGATGTTTTCTATGTCTTCCGCTGATTCTTTTTTTATTTCGATTTTTGGTAGGCCTTTAGTGTCTATTGGTTCTTTTTTTTGTATGCATCTGTTTATTAGTTTTCCACCGTGTGGTTTTTGCATGATTTTTTTCCTCTTAGTCTAGATATCCAAGGGCTCGTAGTCTTTCTTTGACTTTTTCTTCATCTTCCTTGCTAAAGGCTTCTTCTCTTTCTTCTTCCTCTATTCCTGATAGTACTTCTCTTAGTACATATGTTACATATGAGGAGAGAGATGTGAATCCGGTTCCTTCTATTCTTTTTTTTATTTTTTCTGCTAGTGGTGTGGGTATGGATATGGTTGTGTATTTTTTGTCATCTGTTTCTTTTTTCATACCAAACCCTCATTACATATAGTTATATTTCATTATATATAATTATATGTAATTACATATAGGTTTATATACTTTACCATATTTTTGCTTTGTGGCATGATTCCAAAAAAGCCACATAGCTCACGCTGATATCATCGAGTCGAAATCTTACGCTATATCTTTTAACTGCTGATAAACCCAGAATTTCAACCTTGCTTCATGATACAT
>QMSS01000135.1 GCA_003649715.1 Thermoplasmata archaeon | reverse complement strand
ATGTCAGTCCAATGAATATGCCAAGGAATATTACCAATATTCCTATCTCCATTTTTAACATGGTGGTTTCTTCATTGAACTTTTTTTCCAGATTGTCTATCCTTTCTGAAAGTTCTTTATCTGTTTCTTGGCTATAGTGTTCTTTCTCCCCTATTTTCTGTTCTAATATGCGTAATCCCTCAGAGTTATCATCTACCTGCTTCCATACAGCTTTGAAATCCGCATCCATCTCATAACTCATCTGTGCAAAACGATGGTTGATCGTGAGTATACTCTGATTATATGCATCTTTGAAGTTCTCATAGACTACACATATTTGGTCGATCCTTTGCCTGTGTTCTTTCAGTACCTTATATATATGATCAGCCACATGTTCAAGACTTGCATTGAACTTTTTTGAAATTTTGGCATCATTTTTATCAGAGTATTCGAGAATCTGTTTCAGAAGTTCCTTTAAATCCTCCTGAAATTGTTTGAACTCTCTCTCAGTCATCACTCCTTTGAAATAGTCTTCTATTGGTATTCCATTGATACTGAGATATATTGTATCTGCTTTCGCATTGATTGTAACTTTAAGCACGCTCGGCTCTTCTGCTGATACGGTACTCAGGGGGATTAGAAATAAAACGATCATACTGATCGCCAATAGTTTTTTCATTTGGTTTTTCACCTCCTCAAAAAATAAAAAGGGAAGGATGTGTTTTACTGGTTCTCTAAGTCGAACCACCAGTTCACATCCTCATCGTCTTCCCAGTTGAAAATCATACCTACTGCTCCAGTGTCAAAACACCAATCGAAGCCATGGAACTCATCAGCATTGATCTCACCTATTCCCGTAGCCCATGGATCTCCCCAGTTCGCAGAGAACTCGTACTGGAATAACTCAAATTTCCCTTCACCGTTGAATTTCCCACCTATGTTCATGTATGAGGAATGACACCCTGGGACTCCACCAAGTCTGAGGCTTCCTCCATTGCTCATATCACCAATTCCAGAGAACACAAACATCTCGTACATTGAGAATGTATCGTCATCGTTCAGCCTATAATTGTAAACATATCCATTGTATTCATCCTCTGAGTACATACCAAAGTCATTGCCTACACTCGTACCACCGTAGTAATACTCCTTTGTGGTGTAGTACCAACCTTCTCCGTGGCTTTTGAGATATATGTCCTGTATCCCTACCATGTCATGATAAAGTCCAGTGTATCCATTTACATCCTTGAACCATCCACCTTCATCATCCCATCTACAGTTTATCTCATATAGTGGTGCACCGTGGTCGTAGCAGAAATCGCCTATGTTCATATCTATATATCCTTCGAAATCTCCGTTTCCTTTAATTGAAAACATTTCCCATCCCTTGTTGAAGTCACAGAAATAGTTGAAGCTTCCGTTATGTCCTGAGAAAGACATATTGAAAACATCTTCTGGGTATGTGTACGCCATCACATTGCTGAATCCTATTATTGCTACTGTCGCTACTACTATTGCTATCAGTTTTCCTTTCATTTAGTTATCACCTCCTTGTATGTTAATTGTGTCATATAAAATGACTCTGATTTTTTATTCCCATATATACAATAACTTCTCCATATCGCCTGAAATATTCGCTAAGAGATGGTGTAGATTGAAGGGTATTTTCTCATTTTCTAATGATTGTAGTATCTCATACGCCACCTGTACTCTCTTTTTAGGTTTCATACTTTTTACTGCTTCTGTAAGATCTGTTTCGTTTCTTTTACCACAGTGCTTGCATACAGTATTCACTACTAATTTAGTTTCAAACTCCATAAAATCACCTCATATTTCACTTAAAATTGGTATAGAATTTTTGATATTCAAAAAAGAAAAAAGAAAAGATTATCTCTGTTTTCCAGAAATCCAGAGAAAATATCCAGAGAGACCGCTCACAGATATTACTGCTATGAAATGTATCCATCCACCAAAACCTTTTACCCATCCATGCACACCCAGAAATGTATCACCAGTATATGCCGAGATCAATCCAAGTGTATAATAAACTGCAATGAGGAATAGTGCCATTCCAAGCAGTTTTTTATACGGTCTCATAGTTCCAGCTTTCATTGTGATCACTCCTTTACTTCTCTCTTTGTTTTTTCTATATAAAAATCTTTCTACCTGTGTTTGTAGATGGCTGATAATAATAACCCCAACGCCAGTGCTAAGACTGTTATTTCTTTTGTATTGATGTTTTCTGGAGATGGTAATGTAAATGGAGGTGTCGTTGGTGGTGGAGTTGTGGTTGGCGGGGGAGTTGTGGTGGGAGGTGAGGTAGAGGGAGGTGGTGGAGGTGGTGCTCCACCTCCCCTTGGATTTACCTCCACAGTTTTTTCTGTGGAGTATGCAGTGTCTGTTCCGTCGGTGGCATAGAATTTATAGTTCATTGTTCCGTATGGATTTATCAGGTATGTGAGTTGATATAGTTTACCGTCTATGTAGTCTGTATCTGTTGGATCTACTTCTGAAAGATCGTGTTTTTCTGAAGATGAGTATGATCCGTCTAAATCTTCATCCAGCCATAGCTGAATTGATGTTGGTGGATCATTGTCTGCGTCTGTGTATTTTATTCTGAATGTGAAGTTGGAATTCTGTGATCCTGAATCAGGGTGTACTCCATCGTTCTCGTAGTTGGTCTCTCCTGTGAAGGTGAGCCCATCTCTTGTGAATACTCCACTGTCACTTCCATCATTATATCCTTCTTTTGAAACTGTACATTCATATTGGTACATTCCAAATTGATTGAGTGTTAAAGGAGAAGATGTGTATGTTCCATCACCATTATCTGTCCATGTTAAGCTTGTATCTGTTGTTGCGTCTGGAAGAGCTATTGTTTCATCGATTGTACATCCCGTTACTGGACCATCTGCATCTGCTACCGTCACAGTGAAGATTGCTTGAGTATCTGTCATGTCGTAGTGTGTTTTATCTGAGGTTATTTCTACTGAAGTGAAGTCCTGAACCAACGGACCAAGGTTAAATGAAACTGAATCTATATATGCATTATTTCCTCCTCTGGCAACAAGTTTCCACTCAGTATGCGATTCGATTGGAGCTGCCACGCTACTTGAGAAAAGCCCTGATGCAGTAACTGTCCCCGTATCATAATCATACTCAAGAGAAACAATACCGATATAAAATCTATCGTATGCACTCGCAGAATGTGTGAAAACGGTATGATATGATGATTCTCCATAAATCTTCAGTTCAACCGTAACAGTTGCACCATCAAAATCTATATTTCCATCTAAATTTAATGACCTCCAATTTCCTTGTGAATCTTTTACCCAAGACTGAATAGGGTCTATATTATACGTTCCAATACCACTTGGAGTATTAATAACCAATTCAACTTCCTGACAAACGTCATCAGCATATTCGCTTTTTGTAAATACTATCTGATCTGAACTTACTGTACCACTACCTCCATTCTTGTATGTCCAAGAATAAAAAGAGGTACATGAAGCCTCTTTAGTCCATCCTTCCAAACTTGTATCATCGCTTTGATCTTCAAAATCATCGTATGTAGTCCAAGTATCATCAGCCCTTACCTCTCCAAAATCAAAAACTCCAATCATGCTAAAAAGCATGATAACCACTAAAAGAATTCCAAATTTTTTCATAGTATCCCTCCTACATAGGTAGAAAGATATTCAAATGGAGAAAATCCTGTGAAGATTAAACAAAGATTATTCCTCACATTCTTGTCTTTGTCCTGACCTGTGGATGACATGTCAATACCTCTATAGTTATTAGATTTCTTAGTATAAAAATCTTTCTATTTTCTTATACTTTCATTCAGTATCATTTTTTCATACTCACTTTTGGATATTTTTGGTCTGTAAAGATACTTATATCCTCCCAATCCTATT
>QMSS01000134.1 GCA_003649715.1 Thermoplasmata archaeon | reverse complement strand
GACGGTAATAGGATATGTACGAGACCACCGAATTCAACAAACCAGACTGGATGTCTTTCCATCTACAGCCTAAGGTGCAACATAGGAAGCTCCGCCATTTATGGCGGAGAGGAGGTCACAAATTTCCTTCTTTTTCATATTCTGATCTCCCCTCCTCTCTATACAATACAATATACGTCTATTAAGAATTCGGTACTGTTGAAATCAAAAAGTATAAGTCTCTGAAATACAATTAAGTTTTTTGATGGCAGTAGGATTTGCATTACTAAGCATAAGCCCATTGTACGAAAAGGCGGTATATGAAAAACTTAGAACTATACCTGAGGTAGTTGAGATCCATCCATTGTTTGGTGAATATGACATTCTGTTAAAGATAGAATGTCCGGATATTGATTCGATAGGCAGTGTTGTTATCAACAAGATAAGGTCAACAAAGGGTGTAATGGATACAAAAACATTGATTGGCACCAAAAGCTTATCTGGAGAATAGTGAGAATAGTAATTGATGATAAATTATATGGATTTAGGATCTTTTCTACTTATTTCTTATTTTGTTGGTTTTGTTGCCGGGCAAGATATCTAAATCTTTCTCCTATTATAAACATCTCTGCTATGAATCTTATCTCGTATTGTTCTTCTATGCTTGATACTTGCCCTACAATCAGCATGATTCTCCTAACACCATATATTGTTTATTGTTAACAATATTCACTATATATTGTATTTGTCTGATAACTATAAATATTTTTCTATATTTTTATAGAAATTATAAAAATATTATTTTATGATAACACAAAAATCAAAAAATAGAATCTCTATCATTATAAAAATCTATATTTCTCACTAAAAACACTTCTAATCAAACACCACAACCATCATATCCCAATCCCATCACATTTATACTAGCTAATAGATATATTTATGTACTATAAAACCAAATTTTTATATAGAAAAATATTATGATAACATACAACATGAATACGAATAACCAGAAATACTGGAAAAACACAAAACTTACAACCATCCTGATCCTAGCCATAACAATACTCACACTCATACACACCACCCTTGTTTTCGCTGACAACAACATCATCAGCAACACAAAGACAGTTACTCATCCACCCACCGAGATGATAATAACAACAAAAAAATCAGAGACCACACCAATGCCAAAAAACATAATCTATGTTGATGATAACAACACCCAAGGACCATGGGATGGAACCATAGAACACCCCTATCAACATATCCAAGATGGAATAAACGCTTCGACACATCACGACATCATCTACATATTCAGAGGAATCTATCGCGAAAACATCATTGTTAACAAAAGCATTACCCTACTCGGTGAAAACAGAAACCACACCATAGTCGATGGTACAAATAAAGGCATTGTTGCGGATATCACCGCAAATCATGTGAACATCAAAAACCTCACATTTAGAAACTCAGGCGGATTTGCCTATAACGCCGGAGTTATACTAAGAAAAAACAGCTGCCACATAGACAACTGCACATTCTATAGACACAGAACCAGTATATACATAGAAAACAACAGCGATAACAATATAGACAGCTGCATCATACATACCAACAAAAAAGGCATACTTATAGACCATTCCTACAACACTACCATACAAAACTGCCTCTTTTCACATAACGCCATCGCCCTACATCTCAACCACACATCATCCATTAAAATAAAAAACTCCTATGTATACGAAAACGGCATAGGATGTCTCCTCCATAATACATCAAAAACCCTTATACACCATTGTGCAATCAACGACAACAATGACAACCAAGCAGGAATCATCATCAAAAAATGCATAAGAACCAAAATCTCAAACTCAAATATTTGCCACAATGGAGTAGGAATCAAAATCATAGAATCCTCCTCCATCAACATCACAAAATCAGATCTGAAATGGAACACACACGTAGCCATACAAATAAAAAAATCCAGAAAAAACATCACCATCTCAAACTGTGAAATAGCAGAAAATCTACGATTTGGAGCACATGCTACAGACAGCAACTGTAAATTTGTCAAAAACAACTTCTACAAAAACGCTATCTATGGAATGTTCTCCCGTTCATCCACCTGCCACGCCAAACTCAACTGGTGGGGATCCATAACAGGACCCGCCCTAACAGGACTAGGACCAAGTGACAGAATCACACGTATCATAGGCCGAGTAATCTACACACCATGGTTGCTAAGACCATTAAAAAATGTGGGTTCGGATTGGGCTACGGATGATTTTTTTAGTAAAGTAAATGTTAGTATTGAGCGGAAGCGGTTGGTTTTGCCTGGTTTGGATAGTGATGGTGATGGTGTTCCTGATTGGTGGGAGGTGAAGTGGGGTTATGATCCTTTGGTTTGGGATGATCATGTGGGTCTTGATCCGGATGGTGATGGTTTGAATAATGTTGAGGAGTGTTTTACTGATGGTTGGGGTTCTAGTCCTTTTGTTAGGGATGTTTTTTTGGAGTTGGATTGGATGGTTTCTGGTTGTTCTGGTGCTTCTAATAAGCCAGGTAGATGGTTTGTGGATAGGCTTGTTTGGGTTTTTGCGAGGCATAATGTTTCGCTTCATGTGGATGTTGGTGTTTTTGGTGGTGGTGAGGAGGTTCCTTTGGTTGAGGATATGTCTTATGATGTGTTGTGTGATTTGTATTGGCGTTTTTTTCTTCATAATGATCCATGTAATCCCCGTAAGGGTGTTTTTCATTATGGTTTGATATGTGACTATGGACCAGACGCAGGATTCGCCTTCATAGGATGGGACCATCTAGATTCCTTCATAATATCTGCACAGGCACTAAAAAACAAATTCTCAATATATCCTAGAAGCCTACTAATAATAGCTGGCTCTATGCATGAACTTGGTCACACCTTTGGGCTACTCGCAGATGATTTTGATGGAATCGACAACAAAGCAGCTGTCTACCCGTTTTTCAAAGACTTTTGGTTATACAAAAACTATAGAAGCTGCATGAACTACAGATACACATGGTCCATATTAGACTACTCTGATGGAACACATGGAAAACGGGATTTCAATGATTGGGACAACTTAGATTTTACGTTCTTTAAAAACACACATTTTGAATGGCCAAAGAACCAGACTTGAGAGATATTATACAAAGCCCCCATTACATTCATACCTATTCCTTTTTTCTTCACTATTCCTCTCTCCATTTTGTTAGCAATACACCAGCTATGAAAAAAACACATGTAAATACTAGAACATATGCTGTGTTCAAAACAGCTTTTTCAAAATCTAGATATACCATTGCATTTCTCAGTCCTTCATTCACATAGTAGAGTGGTAGAACACGTGCAAATGTTTGTAGAAACAAAGGCATGTGTTCCAATGGAAAAAATGTTCCAGCGAGAAACATCATTGGAAAGGTTATCGCTCCAGCAGCTGAATCCGCTGTTTCTTCCTCCTTCACAAAACGCCCTATTATCATTCCTAGACCTGAAAACAAAAAACTAGTTGCTATGATTAATATAAACACCAGCATATTTATATTAATGATGGCATTCCACATAAGAATACCTACTCCTATTATTATACCTGTGGATAGAAATGAGAGGAAAAGCATAAACAGCATTTTTGATAGGATCCACTCCGCTCTTGTGATAGGAGTTGTTAGCAATTTACGTAGAACACCATTTTTCCTATACTTTGTATTTCTCTCTATACTGCCATATATATTGGATGTCATTATGGTGATACCAATTATGCCAGGTATAAAAAAATCAATGTAATCATATTCCTCTGTTAGTATACTTATCAACTTCATTCCAACTATGTTACGTCCACCAGATAGGTTCATGTTAAGCATCTGAATGCTGCTAAAAACAATGTCTTTCACAATAGGATT
>QMSS01000133.1 GCA_003649715.1 Thermoplasmata archaeon | reverse complement strand
TCCGTCGTTGGCTGATACATTCCACCAGTATTTGGTTCCATAGTTTTTGATGTCTAGATTGTCCATGTAGTAGGTTCCATTTTTTACAGAGCTAGGTGTATACTCACAGTATATGGAATACACCCTGTTTTCCATTGTTGGACTTAGTGTTGTGGGAAAACTTGCAGTATTTTCATGGGCTCCCCGGTTGCTGTCTTGTAGATCATCATAGTATAAATACCATTTAGCATCTGTCAGTATGACTATGTAGTACTTATATCCCCCACCAAGAGACAAGGGGGTATAAAAACTAAATGACACCCAACCTGTCCCTGGATCATAATCTACTTCATCTGATTCATCCATCTTAGCATTATTATTTGATTTATTATAGATGGCACAATATGCAAGGCCCTGTTCTGCTCTGTTTATGTATGCTTTGATGCTGCTTATAGTCCCATCTACTGGGCATGTAAACCAGGATCCTCTCAATGTATCTGTAATTGAGACACTATTATCACCTATTTTATTATATCCAAATCTACTTGTCCCAGATGAGCTAATATTTCCAAATTCCTGCCAACTACCCGTGGCGTTACTATAAAAAGTGATATTCATACTATCATTGTTCAAATCTGTAACATTGATACCCACAGCAGGATACAACTGCACACCAGTAGAGCCATTACTTGGATTTGGATTACTCATCTGAGGATACGGCAGAGCATATGTGATAGTCAGCTTAGGCTCATATCCACTTCCCTTATTAGTCGAATAGAAATACACATACTCGTTTCCTAGTGGTGTTACACCTGATATATCACGGTTGCTACGGAGACACAGCTTTGTCCACCCGGTTTTGTTTATCCAGCTTATCCCAGTAGTGTTCATCGATATATCAACATAGTTTTCATCATCATAGTTAGAAGTACTCCAGTAACCTCCATCACCAGAATAATAAACACGATTATAATCCGTACTATCTAATGGATCGCTAGGTCTTGCACCTGTAGAGTTATGCTGAATCACCACAGAAAAATCAGTTGTAGAATAATCGAGATAACATTTCAGAGATAGAACAGCATTTTTGATTACCGCGAGATCATCCAATGAGCTAGTATTAAAATAAACAAATGACCTCCACATATAATAGTATGAAGAATATTTTCTCTGACCCACAATAATATACTGGGATGTGTCATACTTATGTCCAGAGGTTGCATCTCGTACTGCGTTATAATCTGTACCAGTTTTGTAGCAGTATCCATCGCTGCTGCTGGAATAAAACACCATGGTGGGATCAAAAACCATGGGATATCCTATATTATGGAGTTCATCAAGCCTTACACCCATTAGAACATAATATCCACTGTTATGCTGTATTATTCTATACATAAGCCTTTTGGCATTGTCTCTATCATGCAGCTCATAAACCTCCCCCGGTGGTAGCGAAAACTTGATACTGCCATTTTTATCTACAAAATACATGCCATTGTATAATGTAAAATTTCCATCTAAACAACCAGTCTCATTACACAGATATATGTCCTTTCTGTAGTCAAGTTTTGTAATAAAAACAAGGTAGGTCTCCTGGTTGTTTAAACCAAAATCTGATGGCGGCCTAGTTTGAAGCAATTTTTTTGTGTCATTAGATACTGCAATCTCTTCTTTTACCATACTGCCATCATAGGTCCATGTCACATTCACACCAGTAAAAACATCTGAGTAGGATATACTCCGACCATGAACCCATCCTCTGCTATGCCGTGTCTTTTCTAACAAAACATGTCTCCAGTTCTTTGTTGGATCAAGATATCCAATGCCTACAAGCTGACTACGTAACAAAACAGAACTAGGTTTTTTCCCATAGCTGTATGCAACTGTCCAGTTATCACATATGTCTGGTTTGAAGTAAACACCAAATCCATCATTGTTTGTTTTACCAATACGATAACCCTGCTGATATATAATGTCTGAGGATGATATATAATCTAGACGGGAAGAATTCAGTGGCACATACCTTTCATGCTGTTCCTCCAGAATATTTACCCTATCAGCATATACCTCCAGGATGTATTCTCCATTGGCTGGATTATAATATTTATTCCAGTTTGGACCACGTTCTACACATATACGATTATTAAGCTCACTAACATTATTTTGTTTACTGGCAGATACATTGTTTTCTAACCTATTTCTCCGTTGATGGTTATTATCTGACCTGCCACTGAGTAGATCTATAAAGTTTTTGAAAATAGAAAAAGGATTCCACCAATCTACTAAGTCTAGCTGAAATGTGTTCCAATGTGTTGTACATTCGAAATCAAAAACATTGTCGTTGTTGTAGGAAAAAACCAGGTAGCTTATCTCTCCTCTCTCATGGAAAACCCTGCTGATAGCTGAGTAAACATCATTTTTTATGAAACATATATTTACTGTTGCCTCATCCACTACCTTAAATGGTTGAGAATAGCCAATCATCTCTCTACTTCTAAGCTCTACTGGAAGTTTTTCTCTGATGTTTTCGATTCTATATTCCAGTGGAGAACATGGTCTGCCAGCAGAATAGATACCATCGAAAACTGATGTACCCCCAACTGACATATTCAAAAGAGTGACACCAGGTGTGTACAATACAACAAAGACAACCTCCCCCTCTGGTTTTGCGGTTATTTTACGTTTTACATTAAAAACCTTGTTGGGAAACACCTGAAACAAGTCTTTCCTCTTGTCTATAATCCTAACCATAGAGGTATTCTGATTTTCTAGGCTTGTTGTTACTGGATCCCGCACCCATGCCTCCAACGTGATCTGACTACTAATGTTCAAACTGCTGCTGGTACTGCAGTCAACATAGTCATCGATACCATCGAATCTGTCGCATCCATCTACCCTGCCAGTGGCATCCTGATCCACACCACCATTTGCTGTTCCATCATTTCCATATACTGTGGAATCATTATGAACACCAGAAGTTTCCTCTAGATGATGCACCATCTTGTATCCTGAATTCCATGTTCCAGAGACATTTTCCTGATTCCCACAGTTAGGGTTTCCATAATACATATATAAAATGGTGTCCTCAGTGGATGACAGAGAGGATATGCGTACCCATGCAACAAGTTTGCCGGTATTGCCATCAAATGTTTCTATTTCATGATTATATTTTGTAAGATTATACCTGTCAACAAAAACAATGTCATCGCCGTCATCCTGTGCATGAACTGCAAGATCTGAATCAGAGCTCCTATAGATAAGAACTGGGAAATCAGTCTGATCCTCTTCAACCTTGTTGTGATCAATAACAATTTTTTTGCAATAAGACCAATTGCAGTTCCACCATTCTAAGGCAGCTGATATAGAATACGAATATCCCTCCTCCGAGTTTATATATTCTGTACCATAAAAAATATTGGTGTTAAACCCTCCTGCGATTATAAGAACTGTACAAGCCACTGCTAAAAGTGCTGCTAACTTTTTATTCACCTCTCCCCAACCTCATCATCCATACCACTTATTTTCCTGATTTTAAACTCGCCGAAACCCAAAGGGATGATCTCAAGCTCATCTCCCTCGCAGATACCATATGCTTCTACAAGCTGACTGGGAAGGGTAATAACAATGCTGCTGCCAGACAAACGTGTTCTACGTGTTAGAGGCATATCCCATCCCACACCAAAAACCAGAATATATACTGAAATATATATACCTTGTGTTTTTTTCAGATATACAAAAATATCACTAAACCAAATTTCAGCAAAGTTACAACCCCCCCTAATTCCACAACATGATACTGTATAAAACTGTTTTCGAATGAAAATCTTTCCCCTCTGCATAAAACAGGATGTTATAAACACAACATGTTTGTTAACAACAAAACCACTATACAACCATGTTAAAACAAACACAAAATTTAAATACTATAACATAG
>QMSS01000132.1 GCA_003649715.1 Thermoplasmata archaeon | reverse complement strand
TAAGATTATCCACCTTCATCTAAGAAATTGATGGATTCTGATGGTTTCAATGCTCTAATCTCGGATGTTTAACCCTATTAATTCATCCCAAGATTGTGTTTATGATGTGCCTATTGCACATCATTTAGGGATGAAGCCATGTTTTTAAAAAACCTTATATATTTCCTCTCCTGTTTTTCCTATTTCCTTTTTCCTTCTTTTAAACGAAAGATGTAAAAGCATGTAATTTGTTATTGACCAAATGGATATGAAAATAAAAAACATACAACTAAAATCCATTGAAGCAAGACGATACATCGATAGAGAGGAAAAACCTAGGCAGATACGTATAGATCACAACAGCACAATAACACACGTCTATCACAAGCATGAAAATAATGCTGTTGTGGAATTTCAGTATACAGCAAGCTATGGAGCCATTGGTATCATAAAAATCGAGGGATCCCTGCTGTATGAACATGAAGATGCAAAAAAGTTTGCTGAGGAATGGGGTGAAAAACGGAAAATGCCTGACAAAACTGCAAGTCATATCCACACCGCGGTGATGCATTCCTGCGTACCCGAAGCAGTCAGTATAGCAAAAGACCTGGGTCTGCCCCCGCCAATACCGTTACCTCAAGTAAGACTTGGGCAACATCCCAAGAAGGGGCAATTCAGCCCAGAGGTAGCCTAAAAAATCATTTTTTTTATCCAGCCAAAAAATATTATTGATGTGTTAGAATGATGCTGACAAACCTAAATAAACCCAAAAACATATAACCCCTTTCTTGATGGAAACCATAGTCCTATCGATAGGTGGGTCAGTTCTACTCCCTGAAGATATCAATCCTTATTTCCTTAAAAAACTAGGTGATCTACTACTTAAACTGTGTAAAAAATATAAACTCTTCATTGTAACTGGTGGGGGACCTATAGCTCGGAGATACATAGGAGTAGGAAGAAAACTAGGTTTCAATGAGGAAACATTAGATGAACTAGGTATAGCTATAACCCGGGTTAATGCAAAGCTATTATCAAACATGATGTCATGCTCAAACAAAATCATACCCAGCACAACTGATGAGGCGAAAAAAATAGATACGCCAATTGTAGTTATGGGAGGAACTACGCCTGGGCATAGCACAGATATGGTGGGTGCTGAACTAGCAGAAAAAACACAGGCAACTCGTTTTATCATTGCAACAAATGTAGATGGAATCTATGATAAAGATCCAAACAAGTATAGTGATGCAAGGCAGCTTGGAGAAATATCTATTGATCAACTTATACAAAACTATGGAACACAATGGAGCTCAGCTGGGGAAAACATAGTGATAGATGGTCCTGCTTTGGATATAATCAAAAAAGCTGGCATAAAAACTTTTGTTGTTAACGGAAAAAAACTTGGTCAACTTGAAAAAGCTATAAACAACCAGCCATTCTATGGAACAAAAATAAGGCTGTAAAAATAAAAAAGTTTTTTGCTACATTGTTCTCTTTTTTTTATTACCCAAAGATTTTTTCTATCATCCAATCTGGGTCAAATGGGATATGATCTTCATATTTCTGGCCAACACCTAGGAAAAGCAGAGGTTTCCCGATGGTGTATGCAATAGACAATGCGCTCCCTCCCTTTGCATCAGCATCTACCTTAGTGAGAATCACACCATCAATTCCAACTATCTCATTGAAACGTTTAGCCTGCTCCACAGCATCATTGCCAGATAAGGCATCTCCAACAAATATGATCATATCTGGTTTTGCCACTCTTTTAATCTTAGCCATTTCCTCCATTAGATTGTAGTTGGTCTGCATCCTGCCAGCAGTATCCAGTAAAACCACATCTTTATGCTTTGCTTTTGCATGCTCGATAGCATCATATGCAACAGCTGCGGGATCAGCGCCGACATCATGTTTTATAAGTTTAACATTGAGATTATTTGCATGTGTCTCAAGTTGCTCTATAGCGCCAGCGCGGAATGTATCACCTGCAGCTATAACACATGTTTTTCCCATGTTCTTCAGCTGATAGGCAATCTTAGCTATCGACAGTGTCTTTCCACTCCCATTTACTCCAACAAACATTATAACAACAGGTTTCTTATTTTTTTCAATAAACTCATTAAAATCTAGCTCACTGCTTTTTAGGACATGAGCTATAGCGTTTCTCAAAACATTTTTAACAAAATCATTGATCTTTGCTTTACCAACTGAAACATTCTTGCATTCCTCTTTTATCTCTCTTTTTATCGACTCTATAACGGAGTAGGCCACATCCGCCTCAAGAAGACCTATTTCAAGATCCCACAGAAGCTCATCTAGTTTCTCCTCACTAATCCCCCTACTAGGTTTTTTCTCGGGTTTTATTACCTCTTCGATTCCCTTGCGTGTTCTCGCAATATGCTGCAGCTCAGTCTCTATGCTTTTCTCAATCTGCTTATCGATTTGTTTTTCTCTCTCCACCTTCATATCATGTACATCTTCTCTGTCACTTCTTTTCTTTGTCTCCTTTTCCTCCGTAGAATGTTTTTCCTCTTTTTCCAATTCTTTTTTTAGCTCTGCCTCTAATTCCTCCTCAAGTTTTTCCTCAAATATCCTGAGTTTTTTCTTTAAAAATCTAAACATTTACCTCTTCACATCCATTTCCTGTAATTTCTGTAAGGGGGGATTAAGATATTTTTTTTATTCTTTTTCTTCGGAGATAAGCTTTTGCATTTTTTTTGATATTTCGGCTGCCTCGTTTTGCAGCTGCTGTGCTATAGACAAAAGTTTTTTTTGTGTCTCCTGTAGATTTTCTATCCTCTGATTTATTTTTTTTATGGCATCATCAACAGTTTTTTCAGTCACTATTCCGGCACCTATATCGAACAGCACTTTAGAAGGGTTTTTTATACATGCGTTTATAAAGGTACTGCCACCCACTGGTATGAGTATCTCGTTCCCATCACTTATTTTATTGAGTTGTTCGACAGTCATTCTAGTTTTATAGTATTCAGCGATGGCTGCCTGGAGATAGGATGACTGTATCTCTATGGAGTTCAGCTGATCCTTATAGTATTCAATCAACGACAAATATTTTGCTAATTCTTCTTCTCGGTTCATCTCTATTTTTTCCTCCAATCTATTTCCTCTTATCCGTATTTTATTCTTTTCTTCTTAGGATATAACTAATGAACAATATGTTTGGTACAACTCTTAATAAAGAGAGATGTTATTAATTTATTCGAAAACAAAAACCTTAATTTTAATTGTCTCCCTCAATTTTTTGTGAGATTTTAGATATTTTTTTATCGTAGGTCATTTGGTTGATAGTGATTTTTATATACAATAAAGTGTATTACATATGTTAACAATTAACTCAGGAGGTGATTGGTTTTTTTGGATGAAAAAATCAAAAACAAGACAGGCATAGCTAGTGTAGCAGAAAAGGAGATTGATCTACTAGGTAGACACATAGATGTTCTAAAAACAGTTATGGAGCATGGCCCTGTTGGCATAATACGACTTTCAAAACTAACAGGTCATCCGCAGCATATGATAAGATACTCCCTTAGGACACTTGAAAAGGAAGGGGTGATAAAGCCATCTGCTCAGGGAGCTGTTGTTACGGATAAGATACATGAAACACTTGGCACACTGGAAGCCACTTTAGATGGTATCATTACTACAATGGGTGAACTCAAAAAGAAACTAAAATAATTAAGCATCGTAAATAATTATTTGGAAATAATAAACAGTTCAATTTGTTTTTCTATTTCATCAAACTATAAAATCTAAAATTTTATGGAATACTGGGGTATGCCAAATTCGAATATTCAAATGTTTCATCGATACTGTCAACTTTTTTTCACCTCCAACATATATTTAGGCTGTTGAAAAATTCTGATTTTATAGAATTTTTTTAACAAATGCTTCAGTAATTGAAATTATTCAATGTTTATTTTGTATCTATTCACCGTTGAAAAATGGAGTAATGTATGTTAATG
>QMSS01000131.1 GCA_003649715.1 Thermoplasmata archaeon | reverse complement strand
CGATGAATCATTCTTCAAAGCACTATTCACAGAAAACATAAAACAACTAGGAAGAGCAAATCACTACTCCAAAGAAGACAACATATGGCACATCAACGAAAATGGAATACGATGGGTCTACTACGAAACCAACCTATTTGGAGACCCTGAATCATCCATAAAAAATCCATCCAACCTAAGCATAACCATCACATACCCCAAAGAAAATGGTATATACCTACTAGGTAGAAAGATACCTTCCTTAGGATTCATAAAAAAACCAGTTATACTAGGAAGAATCACCATAGAAACCAAGGTAATATCCAATGACACACTACAAAATGTAGAATTTTATCTCGACAACAACCTACTATACACAGATGAAGAACCACCATATCAATACATGCTAGCTAAACCCATTTTTGGAAAACATACTATCACAGCAGTGGCAAACACGGCAGGTGGAGAAAGAAAAAGCGATGAAATAGAAGTCATACTATTTATACTACTATAAATAGAAAACAAGACAAGAAAAATGTGGGGGGTTCAAAAAAAGAATATTCCTCCCTATATGCTCCGTCCTAATTTTTATTTTTCTTATTGTTTTTTTGATAAATATCTTTTAAAAGCTTCTATCATTTCCTCATTACGATCAACGAAAATAATTTTTTCAAACCTCTCCTCAAAACTTTTTATAACATCAGCCATAGCATCTGCTGCATCATCAGGCGAGACGCCCCCAACACCTGTACCCATACCAGGTATTGCAACACATTTTAGACCAAGTCTTTCTGCAACCTGGAGTGCAGCCTCTGTAGCTTTTCTAACATTTTCCACATTTATCTTCATAGCGGGTCTCTCCATAGTTGGGGCATGAATAACATATTGGCAGGGCAGAGAACCTGCTGTTGTCGCAACGGCATCACCAACAGCTATAGGTGCTTTTTCTAACACCTCTTTTTCTATTACAGACCCACCAGTTCGTTTGATAGCACCAGCTACTCCTCCACCCATGTATCCCAGAGAGTTTGCGGGATTCACAATAGCATCACATCTGATTTGTGTGATATCACCTCTTGTAACTTCAACAGACATAAAATGATCATGCCTCCATACTGTCAATGTTGGTTTATAACATGCTAGTTTTTTCACTACATCATGTTTTTTTCTTTTTTTCCTCCTTTTTTTTCCGTTTTTGCTCTGCTTTTTCCTCCTCATGTTTTTTCTCTCGAGTTATACCCCCTCTTAATATACGTATACGTGTTTTAAGTGCATTGATTTTTTCTTCAATTGTTCTTTTTTTGATGTTTAGATCCGCTTTTGTGATTTTACCCTGATCATGTTTCTGTTGGAGGTTTTCTATTTTTTTTCTTTCTTTTTCAATACGTTTTTCTAATTTTTCTATGTTTTTTTCCAGGCGTTTGATAAAACGTGACATCTTATTTTCCACCTTTTTCTTTTTTCCATAACTCTTTTCTATGTGCTTCGAGGGTATTGTTTTCTTTGCCTAAATATTCTGCGAAAGTTTTTATTCTGCTGCCACCGGTTTTGTATGGTTCCGGGAAGATTTCTTTGTATTTTAGGTCCCGTAATAGATGATGGTCTAGTAGTATTGTGCATTTTAGTTTTTCTATTATTTCTACCAGGTTGTCTGATGCATCTTGCAGGTTTTTTTTGCTGAATTTCCATCCTAGGAAAATTGTTGGTGGTCCATCCATTATCAGTATATCTGGTTTCTGATCAAGTATGTATTCCTTTGCTGATGTGGTTACAGGTCCCTGTACATCTGATGCATGTAATAGTTTTTTTCTGCCGTCATCGATGGTTGTCATGATGACATATCCTAGTCTTACGTTTTCTGGTCCATGGAAGAAGGGCGGGGAGAATACAATGTTGGTGTTTCCTATTTTGTATTGTGTATCGTCACAGTATGTTAGGTCGCAGATGTTTTCCACTATGCCTCTAAATTCTCTTCCTCGTTCTTTTTGCGACTGGTTGATGTTTTTGTCAATGTTTTTGGCAAATACTTTTTTGTTTTTGTAAAAACTTTCTGTGGGATCATAGTGATCGTAATGATAGTGCGATATGATCAATATGTCACATTTTTTTGCTATTTCAGCTATTTTTTCCTTTGTCTCTGACAATGCAGCGATCTCTGGTGGCGCTGGTGGTAGACCATATCTTTTAGGTCCAAGAGCAGCAGATGGATCGATGAGTATTCTGCAGTCCTTTGTCTCTATATATGTTGCCATGGAACGGATGCCGAGAGAATCAGATGCTATCGGCACTATTTTCATATACTTCTTCCCCCTAATCTTTTTTAGGTGAAAAAAGGAGTTGTGGATAAAAAAATTATGGAAAAATAAAAAGAAAAAATGAGAGGGTTTTTAAAGAAAAAAATTGGGGAAGAATCGTCTAATTGTCTTCTTTTTTTGCTTTTGTTTTTTTATTCTTCAACTGTTATGGTTGCTGTTTCGGTATCAGTCAAGCCATTTTCATCTTCTACAGTCAATGTAACTGTATAGTTTCCAGCGGCGCTGTATATGTGCGTGGTGTTCCGTTCATAGGATATGTTTCCATCTCCAAAGTTCCATGTGTAGTTTACTATGGCTGCATCACCCTGTGTTGAGTTGTCTGTAAATGTGATTGTTGTGTTAACTGTTATGTTTTCTTGCGGCTGATAGCTGAAGGATGCCGATGGTGGGTTGTAGGACACTGTTATGTACTGTGTTGCAGTGTCGTTTACACCCTGATCATCAGTTACTTTTAATGTCACAGTATATGTTCCAACGGAGGTGTACATGTGCGTCACATTCTGTGTCGTGGCAGTTGTTCCATCTCCAAGGTCCCATTCCCAGGACACTATTGTTCCATCATCTGTTGAAGTGTCTGTAAATGTGACGTTTGTTGTGTTTACATATATGGTTGTTGGACTGTATGTAAAGCTTGCTTCAGGTGCCTGATTTTCTGGAGCTGGTGGCTGTTGCTCTACGCATCCGCTTAGAATACCTGCTATTAATGCCATACCTAGTAGTGTTACTACTATTTTTCCTTTCAAAGCTCTCTAACCTCCTCCCACTAAATTCTTCATATTTCCCTATTTTTTCATTCTTTCAGATTTTTTTCTGTTTTGTCAAGTGACATGTTTAAAACACTATATATTTCTTTCGAATTTTTTTCTTGATCACAAAAACAACAAAAGAAAAAACATGATTTCACATCTAGCAGAGTTTTCCTGATATTTTTTATTTTTTAGCCCAGCTGTAACGCCTCATCTTCTTAGTTTCTCCGAAACCACATGCTGCACATCTTTTTTTCCTAATATGAAACGCATGTTTACCGCATCTTCTGCAGATGGTATGTGTCCTTTTACCACCCGATTTAGAGGGAGTTCCTTTTCCCATATCTTCTTCACCCCAATACTTATTCCATTATAAGTCAACTCATAATGTTTATGGTGATATGTAGATGATGTTGTCTCCTCTTACAATAACTGTTTCATGTTTACCTTTGGATTCATTGTTTATTATCTCATCTGCCTTTTTGAGAACAAGATTCATATGAGGAACATCATATCCATCGAGTATACCATGATATTCTATTCCACCTCTTAGCTCTACCATCACACGGTTGTTGAGACTGGCATGTAATATTTTAAGTGGTTTTTCCATGTTGACATTCCTCTAAATATTTGGGAGTGGAAATAAACATATTGTTTATAAGTATTTGGGCTCCAAGCCAATCCAAACTAATCTAAAAAAATATTTGATCCAAAAAATCTGGGGGGAATTAAGTAGGGGATCAACTATAAAAAAGATGGGAAAATTCGCATGAAAAAGAGTCATCATAGACCATCACATCCTGATTTGCACGTTACCATGGCTCTGTCTCACATCACTATAAAATATATATTTGTATAGAAATTGTTGAGGGGTTATTGGGGATTTCAGATATAATACAGGCCTAATGACCGTAAGATCAAATATTAGAAAAACAGATAAAAGATTAGAAAAATAACAGATTTGTTATCTACCAGGGTCAATCAACAGATAAGATATTGCTCTGAATAAGATAAAAAGG
>QMSS01000130.1 GCA_003649715.1 Thermoplasmata archaeon | reverse complement strand
GCATTAACATACATTACTCCATTTTTCAACGGTGAATAGATACAAAATAAACATTGAATAATTTCAATTACTGAAGCATTTGTTAAAAAAATTCTATAAAATCAGAATTTTTCAACAGCCTAGATGAAAACAAAAAATACCGTCATCATTATAAACAGAAACTGCATTATTTTGATGAAAGAATAGGAGAATAAGCCTTCGCTCTTGCTTGTTTGGGGAGGAAAAAATTTATGTTTAGTGCCAAGGTAAAATCAGATGTGATCAAAGGAATAATTGATGTTACATCGCCATTGGTCAACGAAGCTAAATTCAACATCTCACCCAAGGGTATTTCTCTGCGAGCAGTTGACCCCGCACATGTGGCAATGGTTGACCTGGAAGTCAAAAACAAAGCTTTTGAGGAATACAAGGCAGATGAGATGGAACTAGGAATTGATCTAGACAAACTTAGCAGCATAATGAAACTGGCTAGTGCAGGAGACATGGTTTCTCTAGAATATGATGAGGACACCAACAGACTGATAATAAAAATCGGAAACCTTGTTAGGAGAATGGGGTTGATAGACACAGCAGGTATGCCAGACTCAAAAATGCCAAATCTTGATCTGCCTGCAAAAGCAGTGATTAAAGCATCTGAGCTCACACAAGGGGTACGCGCATCAGAGGCAGTATCAGATCATCTAGCATTAACCATCGACAAAGAATCATTTGAACTATATGCAGAAGGTGACACTGACACTGTAAATCTCAGACTACCTAAGGATCTACTACTAGAACTCAGCTCCCCCGGTAAATACAAAAGTCTCTTCTCAATAGACTATTTCAGCAACATGATCAAGCCTGTGAAGGGAGATGACCCAGTAACAATACTACTAGGAAACGACAACCCTGTACGAGTAGACTTCGACATAGCTGATAAAAAAGGACATGTAACTTATCTGCTAGCACCACGTATAGAATCTGAATAAAAAAATTATGGGGGCAATGGAAATTTAGCTATTCATTTCCCAACAAAAAAAAGAGGGAGAAAGAACCATTTTACTTCTTTTCATGGGAAAGAGGTGAAAAAACACAATTGTAAAAGGTAAAAAACGTCGTAGATACATTGGGTTTATCATAGATATTCATAAGGAAGATGCTCATATAGAGAGACATGATTTTGTTAGAGAGCTCAGACAGAGATGTAGAAACATTTTCAACAGAGACTGCAGAGAAATGGGTATACGGCTCATTAGATTCAATGGAAAACATGGGATAGTAAAATGTGATCATACTGAAAAAGAAAACACTATAAAACTATTAAACTCTGTAGACAAAGTCGGGTTTTATAGAGTAAAAGTGTCCACCATTGCTACTTCTGGAACAATACGTGCGCTTGTAAGAAAACATATGAAAAAAATAGAAGACTAAAAAAATTTGTATCCCCCATTTTTTCCTATTAGATTATAACAATGGCGGTTTTTTTGATTATTTCAAAAAGTTTATAACCATGGAATGATAAATATATACATGATTGATTTTATCAATCATGATGGAGGTGGTTGAGACCCAGATTATGATTGTAGGAGCTTTATCAGATATAAGTGAAGTATATGAAATAGAGAGTATCGCCAAAATTTTTGTTGTAGAGGAAAGAATGAAGAACCTGACAATACAAAGAATAGATGAATGCAGAACAACAGAAAAACCAGAACAGAGATTCGCCTCTAAAAAGCATGATACCTATCGATATGATGTATATATTCATAGACATATTCCTGTTCTGACAGTCAAGGGATTGAAATAGACACTCGATCACATCAAAAGGTAGGAGGTAGAACAAAAAAAATAGTACCAGTAGAATCTCCATATGAACTAACATCCTTTTTTATTAAAAAACAATCTCCCCCTCATATTTTTTTACTTAAAAGCATTTTTCGCAGTGAACTATCTCGTAAATCTTCCATCATCTTTTGTTGTTGAAAGTTTATACACGTTTTTCTCAAGCCATCCTATTTTATCTATATCTCTGACATCAAATTCTGGAACATAGGGTTTGATATCCAAAAGTGGTGTTCCATCTAGAATATCTAAATCACGGATATGAAGTGTGTTTCCTTCGATTTTAATAAGTCGCACTGTTGATATACCAATTGGATTTGGTCTGCTTGGAGAGCGAGTTGAAAAAACCCCGTGTACTTTGTCATCCATGTAGGGTTTGACTTTTAATAATGTTTTTTTGGATAAATGGAAATGATATATCAAGATGATATGAGAGAAGCCTTCAAGGTCTTGTAGGCCTTTAACATATTCTGGAAATATTTTAATGGAACCAGCAATATTTTTACCAGCTGTTGGCTGAATAGGTGTTCCATTAGGTTCTTTGAGGGGGGTATGAATAATTCCTATAGGCTTATATTTTATCTCATTCATGGCTGCAATTCCCTACATATAAATGATTTACTTATTTATGAGAATAATCCTCTGGTTTTTTGTTTTATCTTAGGCTATTCTGCTAGGCAGCGTTTTTTTGTCTATTTTTCCATGGTTTTTTCTTATAGAGGAATAATTTGAGTCTACCTGTGTTTGCTATCATCTTATGGAGAAAGTTTAACCAATTAGATTCTGATTTTTTGGCCTGTTGGTTTTTTTCGCGGGCAGTTGAGTCTGCAAACTTGAAACTCTCTTTTTATTTTTTTAATTAGCATTAAATTTTAAGACTGTTTTTTTTTGTGGATGGATGATGTTTCTTGTGAGAAGAGAGTGGAGTTGAGAGCGGAGTAATTAATACCAACTTTATTCAGATCAATTGGTTCTGATGAAGCGGGCTGTTAGAGGTAATTGTTATTACTTCAAATCTACCAACCTGTTATCTGATAACCTGTTTTCTTTTGACTATGAAGAATGTCAGTATGATGATTATCAGTACAAAAAAAATGATGTAGAGTAGAGTGAGTTCTGTTTGAGTAGCCTTTTTCTCATAGAATGGTATACTTTCTATAACCGCAAATTGAAGGTTCCTGTTAAAACTTCTGTAGTTTTCTTTGTTTGCAGTGATGTTTAAGGAATACAATCCAACTTGATCAGCGTTGAAACTATAAGGTAAGGTTACAGTCTCAAATGAACTATCTGGATAAGTGATTTTACAATTAAGATTTACATCATCTACAGAAGAGCTATATCCAATATAGATTCTCTCGTTCAGCACAAATACATCTTTCAGAAAGTTAAAATTGCTGTCATTTGATAGTAAAACATCTATTTCCATAACCTCTGGTAATCCAGTGATTGAGAAACTGATTTCATCTTCATAGAGAGTAAAACCAGCTTCTATCAATTGAGCATAAATCACATACTCTCCATTTACCATGAACTCTGAAACATTGGTGTTATACACGGTTATATTCCTATTCTCTCCCGGTGATAGTTTTAGAGAATAAAGCTTGGCTGATGGAAGATGGTTTCCTTTTTCTTCCTCTATGCTTACATATATGTCCATGGTTTTTTCAATACCCATTGTATTTTTTACTTCGAGATTTACAACTATCTCATCGCCAGGCTCATAGGTTGTTTTGTTTGAACTTAATCTGAAAATATGTGCATAGACGGGTTGAGTGATTAGACATGTTATACTAAGTAAGATCACAATACCCATTATTCTATTCATTCCCACCACCTCGGTTTGATGGTTGGATCTCCTAGTAAAATAACAACATCGCCTCCACAGCTGCAGCAGTTCTTCCCTATCTTGTAAGCTTCTCCAATTGTTTTATCATCTAAAAAGGAATGGTTCAATATAGAAGGGTTTAAACCATGTGCGTCACAGATTATCTTACCATCTCGGTACCATGCTATACCAAGGTCGACAAAACCCAGGCAGTTCATTCTACCTGATCTTAAAACATGTGTAACAAAAAGCCATTGTCTGTTACTTGATATGTAGTATCCAGCAGTTAGGCATCCTGTGTTTAAAAGGAAAGAGGGTATTTTTGAATAGTTCCCTGTTTCTAAATCCTGTGACGATACAAAACCTCCCAGTAGATCATTATTTCCATGATCATAAAAAATAGTGAGATAACTTTCTGAGAAT
>QMSS01000129.1 GCA_003649715.1 Thermoplasmata archaeon | reverse complement strand
TAAGGCCCGTTGCCCACGAAGTGGCCCGGTTCGGTCCAGTTTGGGTCGCTCTGGATGATGTCCAACCGCCCCGGGTAAGCGGCCGTCGTCGCCAGAATGTCGGGGAAGAAGCCGGCCGCCTCCTCCAGGGTGAACAGCAATGTGTAGGTATCCACGGCGGTGACGCCCACCGCGTTGGGATCGGTGATCACTCCGGTGTTGAACTCTTCCGCCCCGGCGATGGGATACATCATGAAGGCGTTGCCCGCTCCCGTGTCCGGGTCGAGCAGGCGGACGATACTATCTTTGTAATGCTGGGCCGTCACCGGTTGGCCGTCGGACCAGAGCGCGTCCGTGCGCAGGGTGACGGTATAGACCAGGCCGTCGGGGGAGACGGTGTAGTCGGTCGCGCCGGCCGGCTCGATGGTGCCGTCGGGCCGGTAGCGGTACAGCCCCTCCATCAACTGGCCCAGCACCATGTGAGACGTGGTGTCGCCGGCCCGGTTGATGTCCAGGGTCGGCGGGTCGACCTCCAGCGGATAGACCAGGTCGGCGCGGGAGACGGTGCGAGCCTGGGCGCTGTTCGCCATCTGGTCGGCCCTCACCTCGACGGTGTTGGTCATCATCTCGGCCGATGGGACGTCGGGCGAGACCTGGGCAATGAGGGTGATGGAGAACGTCGAGCCGGAGGCCAGTGTGCCTACGGCCCAGATCGCGCTGTTACCGACGAGGGTAGACGGGGGAGGGGTTGCGCCGACGAATTGTTGCCAGCCGTCCAATGTGTCGGTCAGGACGACGTTGGTAGCGTCTATTTCCCCGTCGCTGGTGACGATGATGGTGTAGGTGAACGATTGGCCAGGATCGAGGAAGGTCGTGGGTGCCTGCTTGACGACGGTCAGGTGGGCGTCGGGGTACTCGTCGGCGCCGAGGTCAGGCGCCCAGCCCATCGGGCGTACTTGCCAGTCTATGTCCTCTGATACACCGACATCAATCCCAGCATCGCGGGCCGGTGAAGCAGCACCGATGTGGTAATCACCCACGTCGGGGTCCACAAAGAGCGGATCGGCGGTGATTTCGTTCTGCACCGACACGGTCGCGGTTGTATCCTGGGAGACGGTGATGGAGGTGTTGTACCAGAGTATTCTGTCTACCGTGACCGTGATGTCGCCGGAGGCGCTGATACCCACGCTGTGGCTAAAAATGATCGTATTGACCAAATCCAGCGTCTGGTCGAAGGGTTGCCAATAGGTGGCATAAACGCCGCTGCCGTCGCCGCCAAAGTTGCGGGCGATGGTGTTGTGCGCCAGGTAGGGCGAAGCGCCAAAGGTGTACAGCGCGCTGCCGTGCTGGAGGGCCTGGTTATCGGCAATGATGTTGTTGTAAACCGCCGCGTTGCCGCCTTGAAAGCTCAGCCCGCCGCCCCGGTCGGCAGTGTTGGAGGTAAACTCGTTTCTGTCAACCGTGGCGTTGCTCAACAGTAAATACATCCCACCGCCCTCCTGAGCATTGTTGCCCCTGAAAACGTTGCCGACGACGGTCGCCGCGCTAAACTCCAACAGCACGCCGCCTCCGTCTATGTCGGCGGTGTTGGAGAGGATATTGTTGCCAAACAGCGATGGGCCTCCACCCTCCTCGAACCCTGCGTCGGGGCCGTTGGAGTGTACGCCGCCGCCAAAGCGGGCCGAGTTGGAGACAATGTCATTGTTCTGGATCCGGGCCTGGCTGTCATGCAGGGACAGGCCGCCGCCATAGGTGATGGCGGTGTTGGCCGAGATGGTGTTGCCGATGATGATGAAATCGGCGTCGCCTTCCAGGTACATCCCGCCGCCGGTGATGGCGCTGTTGGCCGAGATGAGGTTGTTTGTGATGGTGGTGCTTGTCGTGTCATTCCAGTCGCTCAGGCTCAACCCGCCGCCCTTACCATTGGTTACATTTCCCGATATCACATTGCCACTGACTATCGCGGTGCTGTCACCCGTGAGTATTGCTGCCCCACTGCCTTCGAACCATGGGCCACCATGCTCGATAGCGGTGTTACTCAGGATATGGTTTCCAATAATGGCGGCAATACTATCATCTATGCGCACACCCCCGCCGTAACCTCCGGCGTTGGCGGTGACATCGCTATTGGCGAGCGTCAAGTCGCCGTACCATACGAATACGCCCCCGCCGGCGCCGGCGGTATTACTGATTATCCAGGACCGGCTGATGGTAGTCGTGGCGTCGAGGATATACACCCCGCCCCCGGCGTCGGAGGCCCATGCACATTCATATCCTCCCTGATCGGTGGCATCGCCGCCCGTCATCCGGATTCCCTCGACCGTTACATTGATATCGCCCGCGATCAGGAATACACGCCCTTGCCCTTGTGCGTCCAGTGTCGTGGGATTCGCAACCGGATCAGGCGTCGTCCAGTTGGTGGTAGTGTAACCACCCTGGATGGTCACCGGCTTGGTAATATAGACCACCTGGGCGACTATTGAGCCGCCGCTGACACTGATATCGTACCTCGGGGGTATTGGGCGGTTGCTGACGTCGGTGTAGACCCCGCTAGCTACTTTGATCACGTCGCCAGGGTTGGCTGCGTCCACGGCGGCCTGGATGGAGGAGTAGTCGCAGCCACTGGAACAGACGTGCAGTTCGGCAGATGGGACGCTGAGCACCTGTTCCCACTGGCCGGACTGGTATCGCTCCAGCCAGCCCCACTGGGGGATGACGTCGCCGTTGGCGTCAAAGCCCCCGTAAGCGCCCACCACGCCATCGTGCCCGGTGGTTCCGGCGATCTGGTCGCGGATCGCGCCGGGGTCGGTGGAGTCGGCCCGGTCAATGGCGGCGGCGATGATGTTGGCTGCGTCGTAGGCGAACGGGCCAAAGAGTGTGGGGTCGCCGGGTTGATTGGGGAAGCCGGCTGCCTGGTAGTCGGACAGGAAAGTCGTCCAGCCCGGCATGTCCTCGAAGCGGCGATATTGCATCGCCACGTAGTCCCCCTCGGCCGCCGCCGGGCCGGCCGCAGCGGTGTAGTCGGTCAGCCAGGATGTGTCGTTGCCCCACGAGCTTGCGCCGATGACCACGTCCGTCATCCCCAGGTTGTATGCGACCCGGCTGAACTGCCCCGCCTGGGTCGCGTCGGGATCGGCGTAAAAGATAACGTCGGGGTTCTCGGCCTGGATGGCGGTGAGCGTGGAGGTGAAGTCGCCGGTGTCGCTGATCTCGCGGCGGCTGGCGATGGTTCCGCCCAGCGCGGTGAAGGTGTCCGAGTAGGCGTTGACGCCCCACTGGTAAAGCCCCGGCACCTCGACAATCGCGCTGCGGGAGAGTCCCAGCCAGTCGCGGAAGTAGGTCGCCAGCAGGATGGAGGGGGAGCCGTCGTGGGGAACGGTGCGGAAGGTGGTGGTGTAGCCTACCTGTGTCAGTTGTGGGCTGGTAGATGAGGGAGAGATCATCGGGACGCCGGCCGCGTTGTAGAGTGGTTGGGCCGCGTTGCTGGCCGAGCTGCACGTATGCCCGACGACGGCAACGACGCCGGCGTCGAGCAACGTGTTGGCGGCGGTGATGGCCTGGCCGGAGTCACAAGCGCTATCGGCCGTGACCAGGGCCAGGGTGTAGGTGACGGCGCCGACGTGAATTCCCCCGGCCGCGTTCGTCTGGCTGACGGCCAGTTGGACCGCGTTGGCCTCGCCCCAGCCGAGATTGAAGACCAGGCCGCTCAGGTCGGCGACTACGCCGATGGTGATGATGGAGCCGTTGTTCACTGCGCCGGTGGCCCGACCGACGTTGGTGTCAATGGGCGCTGCCGGTGCATCCGCCCGCGCGCCGTGTGCGCCAACGATCACAAGCGTCACTATCAGCACAGCCAGTCCTATGGTTACCAGAATCCGCTTCTGCATTTTTCTTTACTCCTTGGTTACCACCCGCCCATTCTATAGTCGGGTGAGGGTCTCCCGACCGAGTCCCTTTCGCCTCGGTCAGGAGATCAAAGGGGCTGCTTGTAATTTCAAACCTGCGGGAGGGTTACCTTACCGATCAATCAATATGTCGGGTAGTGAAGCGTAAGGACTCAATCAGTTCGAGGTCATAGGAGGCATTAAGCTGCTGAAAAACCGAGGTACAT
>QMSS01000128.1 GCA_003649715.1 Thermoplasmata archaeon | reverse complement strand
GCCAAAAAACTTGCTGAGGAAAAAAAGAAGGATATAATCATTATCGACGGCCCACCTGGTATTGGATGTCCTGTTATCTCCGCTATAACAGGTGTTGATCTAGTCCTAGTTGTAACTGAACCAACTCTTTCCGCTATCCATGATTTAGAACGTATACTTAAGGTTTCAGATCATTTTGATGTACCCTCTGCGGTATGCGTGAACAAGTATGACATCAACCTTGACAACACATCAAAAATCGTGGAATACTGCGCAAAAAACAATGTCCCCCTCATCAGTAAACTCCCATATGATACAATTGTAACAAACGCTATGATCCATGAAAAAACAATCATTGAATTCTCTAAAAATGAGCTTTCTGATAAAATCAGAGAAACATGGAAAAAAATAAGAGAAATACTGATATGAATGAAGATAAGGATTTCGAGGAAATAGCGAAGACGATCCAAAGAATGATAGATCGTGAGGAGGAGGCAATCTATTCCAGAGTAGTTATTAGGGAGTATCGAAATCCTAGTAATCTTGGTTTTATAGAGGATCCCGATGTCTCCTCAGAGGTAACAGGAATATGTGGTGACACGATGAAGATAAGTCTAAGGATCAAAAATAATAGAATAATTGATGCCTGTTTTTGGACCGACGGCTGCGGCGCCACTATTGCTAGTGGCAGCATGCTCACAAAAATGATCAAAGGAAAAAATATTGAGAAAGCAGCTGATATCTCAGACAGGAAACTACTTGATGCCTTAGGTGGTCTCCCGGAGGAACATCGGCATTGTGCTACACTTGCGGTTGCTACCCTACAGAAAGCTGTCAAACAATATCTTGAAAAGAAAAAAAATTTAGGGAAAAAGAGATGAATATAAGATGGACTTAATATTTATATTAGCTCTTTTGCTCACAGGTATTGCTGTCGGTTTCGCCTCAGGACTATTAGGAGTAGGCGGATGTTTCATCATGATACCAGTTCAATACTGGCTTTTAACATCAACAGGTATCGACCCGAAAACTGCTATTCTTGTTGCCTTCGGAACAAATCTCCTCGTTGTACTTCCCACAGCAATAAGTGGTACATATCGTCATAACAAAAAAAATGCTGTGATATGGAAAGCCGCAGTGACCCTAGGTTTATCCGGCGGCATAGCTGCAGTGTTTGGTGCCTTCGCAGCTACCCTCCTTCCAGGGTACGCTCTGACCACTATTTTCGGAACCGCAATTATTATAGGAGCCATAAGGATGTTGACAGCTAAACCATCGAAAACAGAGAAGCATCCTCCAGATACAACTCTACCATATATTCTATGTGGGCTACCTCTAGGTTTTGCCTGCGGACTGATCGGCATCGGCGGAGGAGTTCTGATGGTACCAGTTATGGTCATTGCATTAAAATTCAACATACATAAAGCCATAGGCACATCAACAGCTCTGATGATCTTCACTGCAATTGGAGGAACACTATCATATATCATAAACGGCCTGGGAGCAGCAAATCTACCTAAATATTCAATGGGTTATGTGAATTTACTCCAATGGCTGCTTCTTGCTTCTACTAGCATTCCAATGGCGCAACTAGGCGCATACTTTACGCATAAACTTCCAGAAAAACATCTTAGACACATGTTTATCGCTGTGATGTTTTATATTGGTCTAAAAATGATAGGAGTATTTACCTGGCTGAGATTGCCACTATAAAAAAATAAAAAAGAATTTTAATATTGATTTCAAAACCAAGAGGGCCAAAAATGGAGAGGGATTAAATTATGAAACACGTACATTACACAGATGTTGAGGCTGAAATACCAAATGAGGAGGGAGCAGAGAACGTTACCATAAGATGGCTTATAAGTGAGAAGGATGGAGCAAAAAACTTCGCTATGCGGCTATTCGAACTACAGAAAGGAGGATGCAGTCCATGGCATCAGCATGACTGGGAACACGAAGTTTTTGTTCTTGAAGGTAAAGGAAAACTGGTAAGCGAAGAAGGAGAGGAGGAATTAAAACCAGGTGACATAGTATTTGTATCTCCCATGGAATGGCATCAATTCAAACAAGATGGAGAAGATGTACTGAAGTTTCTCTGCCTAATCCCATATAAGGACAAAAAATAAAGGAGGAAAATGGTTGCGATTTAAAATATTCAAAAGTAAACAGAAAGATCGCATCCATGAAAAAAACACTAGTAATATCGAATGGCCGGATCATGTGGTAACCATAAATGGAGAAAACTTTGATGAGTTTATCAAAAAATATCCTCTATCAGTAGTGGATTTCTGGGCACCATGGTGTACTCCATGTAGAGCCATGACACCACGTTTGAGAAGATTATCCAAGATCTACAAAGGTAGAGTAGCTTTTGGTAAACTTAATACACAAGAAAACCAAGATGTGCCTAAACAGTATAAGGTTATGGGGATCCCGCATCTGATGTTTTTCAGCTACGGGAAAAAAATTGCAGAAATAACAGGTGTAAGATCCATTGGTGAGCTCAAAACCCTCGTCGATAGATTTCTGAATTAGATGAGATAGAAAAAGAAAAAATTTAGATGAGCGTAAAAGAGAGCTATATAGTTTCCTGCATAACCGGCATCTGATACACCAAATATGTTTTTTTAGTCTAATACCCACTAGCATTCTTATTTATCGAAAAACTCCAAGATAATATACAAAAGAAAGCCGATATCTATCAATATGAGACTTTCGATCTGGGAAATTAGGATAGAAAATGATACACCATTATGTAGTAAAACATAGAGAAATAAAATGTAATCTTTCCATCTGCTGTTAGATATATTATTATCGAATAAGCATTTACCAAGAATCACATTATTAGTAGAAGAGGTGAAGTACGTAATGAAACTGACCATAGTTTATGATAATGAGATATACAAAAGAGAGATGGATCTAAGATCTGACTGGGGTTTTTCTTGTCTGATAAATACAGAGGATGAAACAATTTTATTTGACACCGGTGGAGATGGCAATGTGTTGTTAAACAACATGAGAGTTTTAGATGTAAACCCTAAGGATATAAGCAAAATTGTGATATCACATGAACATTATGATCATAATGGTGGATTAAAGATGCTCTCTCTTTTTGTTGGGGATGCAGATCTTTTCCGTCTAGATAATACCTCCCCCAGTGAAAACCTACATCTTTTCTCTATATCATCCCCTTATAAAATTGCAGATGGGATATTTACTACTGGCCGGCTTAGAGGCACTATAGATGAACAATCGTTGATTCTTAAGGGCGAAAAAGGGATATATGTTCTTGTAGGTTGTTCTCATCCAGGTGTTGTCCAGATATTAAACGCTGCTAGAAAGTATGGAAACTGTTGTAGGATTGATCGGTGGTTTTCATGACTTCAATGATTTTTCAATTCTAAAAAAACTTAGCATTATTTGTCCATGTCATTGCACTAGATATAAAAAACGGTTAAAAGAGATCTATCCAGAGATGTGTACTGAATGCGGTGTCGGAAGAGTGATTGAAATCTAATATTTCTTCTCCCCTATCATTCTAATGCTATCATATACTAAGATAAATTGTTTTTGTGTCATTGTTTTTGTGTCTCACCAAAAGATCCCCTTATACTGTTTCATTGCAGGGCATCCAAAACATCGATTACCCTGATAAGATGGGCATTCTTGGCATCTAATTTAATTCCACAGGGTGGTTTGTCTGTGGGTTCTACTCTGATATTAATTGGCATTAACAAAATCTTTTATGCTTGAGACAATGATGTCAAAATTTACACTTTGAACATCCTTATCTGGTCTTATATGACCATCTACAATTGCTTCTAATGATGCTATATCCTCTCCTACAAATAGTAGAGTAGACATAGGTTGTCTTTTCCTGATATAATGAACCCATTTAGAAAGAAGGGGCAATTACGGAATGTGTTCAAAATCTTTGTTGTATTGGTAGTTGTTATTCTTACTTGTGCCATATACAATCCGACTTTATTGATGTTTACTCCCATTATAGGTTCGATAAATCCTTTTTCTTTGAGCTTTTTGATTCGCATTGCTACTGATAGGCTGTTGAAAAATTAATTACACCCTCCCAGCTTTTCATTTTGCTGGGATGCACAAATGAAAAAAACTAGGAGGGTTAGCTTAAGAAAGATTATCAAGAATTTAAATCTTTCAGAAGCAG
>QMSS01000127.1 GCA_003649715.1 Thermoplasmata archaeon | reverse complement strand
CTCTACCCAGATGTATACGTTGGACGACTACCATGCAGAAACACACTCGAAGTCAAAATCATGGTAAACAAAATAATCAACTACGAAAAAAACAAGGCAGACCAATCATGGTTCAACAAAATAGTTCTAGTAGGTGGTGACTCACATGATGACAGACCCTACGGATACAACTACTATGAGGGAGAACTAGTATGCGACAAAGTTATGGAATACATGACGGATTTCGATCCAACAAAACTTTATGCATCCAATCGTGACACAGGAAATGGATCCACACCTACACCTAAAAACATAACAAATGCTATATCTGAAGGATGCGGCTTCCTGCTGTTTGATGGACATGGCAATCCAGCAAGCTGGAATACACACTGGCCAGATGTTTTCAACTGGAAGGACACACCAGGTGGTATAAAAATATATGATTTCCCAAAACTCAGAAATGGCAAAAAACTTCCAGTAACACTCGTTGGAGGATGCCACAACAGCATGTTCAACGTGAGTCTCCTAGCCACAGTACTGGACATACCCTTTATGTGGACATATGGCCAGCCTACTCCAGAATGCTGGAGCTGGTGGCTCACACGTAAAATAGGTGGAGGTTCTATAGCGACCTTTGGATCCACAGGACTAGGATATGGATATGTCGGAGGACCACAAGATTTAAATGGCGATGGCATAGCAGAACCGGCATGTCTTGAAGGTCTCGGCGGATACATGGAGATACTATTCTTCAAGACTTATAGCGAAGGCACACATATTCTTGGTGATGTTTGGGGTCAAACAGTATCGGATTATCTTGATGTGTTCCCAGGCATGGACAACAAGATTGACTGCAAGCAGGTACAAGAATGGGCATTTTTCGGTGATCCTACACTACTAATCGGTGGATACTAAAAAGAAACCTGTGTTTACATCTCTAAAAAAAAGAATTTTTTTATTTTTCTCCTCTTTTTTTCTTTCCCATAAAAAAAATGTGGATTAATTAGAAAAACCACTCTTTTGTCTTTTTGTATAGAAGATTTTTTAGAGAGATAGTTTTTTGCTGTCCTTGTAAATTGATTATTAGAAGTAAAAAATACTGATTATTTTTTGTTGATTCTCATCAAGTTTGTTTGGATTTTATTTATACTTCTTGGAGTAGGAATGCTCCTAGGCATTTCAGCTTTTCCTGATAAGAATCTGGGTATAGGAAACGTTCTGTTGCGGCGATGCTGCTAAGCAATGAGTTTCCATCCTGTGGTGTGAAGCAGAAACCGATTACTTCTCTGTTATTTATTACCTGTATTGTTGGTAGTACTACGACGGTTTGATCTAATATTCTCCCATAGTGTCCATGGTCTCTACCGAATGAAAATACCAGGTTGGCTGATGTTTTATATGTTACTGCTACTCGGGGGTTGTCTATGAATTTTTGTTTTACATCATCCTTTGTTATTTTTTTATCAAGTTTGACATCATACCATATACAGTGCATGTATTGTGTGTTTAGTTTTAGTGCACTTGAAAAAACATTTAGTTCTATTCCTAGTGTTTTGTAGAGGTGATAGACATCAACTGCATGGTGTGTTCCCATTTGTTCATCCTTGTGTTTGCCTACCTGCGGCGATGGGATGAATCCAGTGTCTTGGCTTATGTCATTTGCTCTTCTGATGCATAGGAATCTACCTTCTTTTAGATGGTTTCCGTTTTTTTCGTCTATTGCAAGTGTTTTTATTATGACTGCAATGTTATGTGTGTTGCAGCTTACAATGTGTATGAACTGATCTTTGGGTGTTATGGCTTCATCATTGATTCCAAGTGCATACATTTTTCCGAATCCGAACTCTGATCCTTGTGCTAGAAATCCTTTGACTCTGTCTTTGTATTTTTTGTAGTATTTTTCTTTGTTCATGAGACCAGTTCCTTTGGGTGTACAGTCGATTACAACTGTTGCTCTCTTTATCGCTTCTTCTGCTTCGTACATGGGTTCTAGTCCAAGTTGCTGAAATTCTTTTATTTTATCTTGGCCGACACATAGGTTTGCACCTCTGTTGATTAGTCCTTTTACCTTTGGTCTGTCTGTCAGCACGGGGCTATGTTTGTAAAAGGTTATCTCATCTATCCCTAGATCTTCTTTTGCATCGCATAGTAATCCGATTAATGGCTCACCTATTGTTCCTGTGCCTACTACATGTACTATATTGTCATCTGACATTAGAATCTTTACCCCCACAAAGTATTTTTATAGTTTATATTTACAGTTCTTGTTATTTTTTGTAATCATTCTATACCATTTAACTGTTGTGTTTTTCTGTTAGAAAAATTGTTTGGTTTCATTTTTATCCCACATATTCTTTTGGGTTTTATTGAATGCAATTTAAATGATTTTTATTTTGTAGGTATTTCTTTGTTTTTTTGAAAAAAACAGAGGTTTATATATAAAGTGAAGTGGGAGGTTCTATAGTGATTTCTAAAAGGATGGGATGAAGGGCTTATATTTTAATAAGAGAACTATTATTCTGCTCTAGGGTTACAGTAGGGGTTTTGTCTTTATGAAGATTTTCGTAATCTATGGTCGGAATTATGATTCCAACATATATGTAGTAGTAGGAGAGGTTGTAACGGTGATAGATACTGGCACTGGTTTTTATCATGAGGAGATTATTAAGGAGATTAGTAGATGGATTGATCCTAGGGATATAAGTCAGATTGTATTGACTCATGAGCATTTTGATCATTGTGGTGGTGTAGAGAAACTACTGGAGTGTACTGGTGGAGATGCTTGTATAATGGCTCATGGGAATGCTGTTGATAAACTGAGCAGGGGGGAGAGTTCTTTTGCTAGGATGCTAGGTGGTGTTATGCCGCGGATAAAAGTCGATAGAGAGCTATCAGATGGCGATGATATTGTTCTTGGAGATGAAAGATTTAGGGTAATCTCTACACCGGGACATACACCTGGGAGTATCTGTTTATATGAGAAAAATAGTGGATCTTTAATATCTGGTGATACAGTGTTTTCAGATGGAGATGTCGGACGATATGATCTACCTGGTGGAGATCTGGATGACCTAGTCAACTCTATACAACGTTTGTCGAAGCTTGATGTTAAAAACCTTTATCCAGGTCATGGGCCTTGTGTAATGGGAAATGCAGGGGAACATGTATTGATGGCGTGGAAAAACATTCAATCCATAATGGGGGGTTAAAAATATTTGTCTAGTCCAAGAGATATTTTAAATAAGCTGAAATGGAAAAATGATCTCGATATAAAGAAGACTGAGATCTGGTATATACATAGGGGAGCGGCAAATGATACTATGATTGTCTCAGGGAAGGATATAATAGACATTGGTAGATCTTTTATGAAGACTACATCCGCGATGATCCCATATCATAGGATATTCAAGATAGTATATAATGGAAAAATTATTTTTGAGAGAAGATAATATTATATTTGATGGGGGTTTCATTTTTCCTCTTTTTTGAAATCAAGTTATTTTTTAGGAAAGAAAGAATATTATTGTTTTTTGGAACAAAAAATATTATTTAGCATAAAAACGATTACTAGGTTGGATATAGCCTATTGGATTTAGATTTTAGATTAGAGAAACTATAAAAAAATGTTGATTTGCTTTAAAAAAAGAATCATTGGTATCCCCAAAGTTAGGGAGGGAATATTATGAGTAATAGACTTAATGAGATCACGGAGCAGATAAAAATTTTGAAACATGCACGTGATATATTGAAAGAGAAGTATTCTGAGTCAGAGTTTCATAAGAAGAAGGAGAGACATCCGCATTCGGTTATACCACCCTCGCCAGAGGATGAGGATATATATAAGTTGTTGACTGCTATACAGCAGCTTGACCTTCATGTTAGGAAGCTGCAGGAAGAACAATTTGAGTTGTTAAAAAAGCAGGAGGAATAAAAAAAAGAGAGTGATGGAAAAAACCAAAGGGAAGAGATTTAGGTTTTTTTGTCATACCGCCTTTGTATATGACTTCTCTCTCTTTTTATGGTATATTTTTTTTGATACCAAACATGGATTTTATGAGTACTATGATAGGGATAATTTCTAGTCTACCTACCCACATGTTGAAGATAAGCATTATCTTTGCAGATGTTGGCATGTCTATACTTGTTATGCCTGTTGATAACCCAACGTTTCCCTGAGCTGAGCATACTTCG
>QMSS01000126.1 GCA_003649715.1 Thermoplasmata archaeon | reverse complement strand
CATCCGCTCGAAGGGTACTCGGGGACACCAGAGTTGCCAGATTTTTTTCTGAAAACTCTTATGCAGAGCTTTCCACACTGGGAAAAGAATATCAGAATCTGATCGGAAGAATAGATAGGATAGTAATAGATAATAATTTAATTGAGATAATTGATTTTAAGACAGATAAAATAAAAAACGAAAGAGAAATACCAAAATTAGCGGCAACTTACAGAAGACAGGTAGAAGAATACTGCAAAACCTTAAAAGATATATTTCCTGAAAGGAAGATAAAGGGATATATCTATTTTACAGACGGACCATTTGAGAAAAGGATTCAACAGGTAAGTTAGAATTAAACCAACTAAGCACACTAAATTATCAAAGGAGGTAAACTACTATGTCCAGTGCAAGATTAGCATTAATTCAGTTTTCAACTGAGGGTGTAAGCAACATAAAGGAGAAAGCATACTCCTTAATAGAAGAAGCAGTAAAAGAAAATCCCGACTTCATAGTACTTCCTGAGATATTTACAACGAGATACTTCCCCCAGTATAAGGATGATAGCTCATTTGAGCTTGCCGAAACTATTCCTGGGCCTACAACAGACGAAATACTTGAATTGATCAAGGGCAAAGCCGTTACTATTATTGCATCGATTTACGAATATGAAAAAGAAAGCGATTCATACTTCTGTTCAGCGGCCATTTTAAATGGTGATAAAGGTTACCTTGGAAAATACAGAAAGCTCCATATCCCATCTGCACCATCAATTCACGAGGTTTATTTTTTTAAACCCGGGGATTTAGGACATGTTGTTTTTGAAACAGAAAAGGCGAAGTTTTCTGTAATGCTATGCTACGACAGACATTTCCCGGAGAGTGCGCGAATATACGGCCTGAAGAATGTGGATATTTTATTTGTTTGCTCCGCTACACCCATATCAGCCAAACCTATATGGCAGAGCGAGCTCTGCTCCCATGCATACATGAACGGTTACTATGTAGCATGTGCAAACAGGGTTGGTATCGAGGATAACATTAAGTTCCTTGGCAACAGTTTAGTGTGTGATTACAGGGGAGAGCTCAAGGGTACAGCGGGTGATAATGAGGAAAAGATTATAGTAACTGATATAGATATAGATGAAGCAAGAAACTACAGAGAAAAACTTACATTTTACAGTGATAGAAGACCCTCACTCTACAAGGATTTGGCAAAGTAGTAGACCTATAGAGCACTGTTTTAAAAAAAGCTTTTTTATGACCAGTATCAAAATAGAAGCCCCCCATATCAATGATGGAGGGCTTATACTATTTTTTTCTATATCTCTTACATCGAACTCTTATTTACCTACAAACTTTTGAACAGTATCGGCTATCTGGTCGCTCTGCAAACCATACAATCCAAGAAGTTCCTCATATGGTCCGTTGCTGGCAAATTGATCATCAATTCCAATCATCTTCATTGGTGTCGGATGCTCCCTTGCTAAAACTTCAGCAACAGCACTTCCCAATCCTCCGATTAAATAGTGCTCTTCCACTGTCACAATTTTCCCTGTTTCTTTTGCGCATTTTACTATGAGCTCTTTATCAATTGGCTTTACTGTTGCCATATTCACAAGCCTTACACTGATACCCTTGTTTTCAAGAATTTCAGCAGCAAAATATGCTTTGTGAAATACGGTACCAATTCCCATTATGGTTACATCGGTACCATCTTTAACAACGACTCCTTTCCCTATCTCGAACTTGTAATTTTCATCGAAAAGCACCGGCATTTTGGGGCTACCAATTTTAACATACACAGGCCCTTTATGCTCGGCAATGGCATGTACCACCTTTTTAATCTCTACCGGGTCTCCAGGTGATATAACCACAACTCCTGGTATTGTTCGAATAATAGCAACATCCTCAAGGGAATGATGGGTAGGACCAAGGTCGGAGTAAGTAATTCCGGCACATCTTCCCACTACCTTTACATTCTGCCTCATATACCCAAGGTCATTCCTGAACATCTCAAAGGGCCTTGCAGTTACAAAGGGAGCAATTGCAGCTACAAAGGGAATTTTTCCTGTGGTAGCCAAACCTGATGCAAAACCAATTACTCCTTGCTCCATAATACCAAACTCAAAATGCCTATCAGGAAACTTCTCGTGAAAGGGGGCCATTCCCGAACCTTTTGAGCTATCCGCAGATAAGGCTACTATTTCCGGGTATTTTTCCCCAACCTCCACGAGGGCTTCACCAAAGGTTTTTCTCGGGTCTTTATATTCATATTCAGCCATTTGCAAGCCTCCTTTCGATTTCGTTAAGATCCTTCTCAGCCTGTTCGATCTCCTCCGGGGTTGCCTTCCAGTAATGATAGTTCACCTTATCCTCCGCAAATGATAATCCCTTGGATTTAATCGTATTAGCTATTATCAGGGATGGCTTACCCTTTTCAAATGGAATATCAGTCGCATTATCAACTATCTCTCGCATGTTATGGCCGTCGATCTCACGAACGCTCCAACCAAAGGCTTCCCACCTTGCTCTTAAAGGCTCATAGCTCATAACTTTTACCGTTGGACCGCTGATCTGTAGTCTGTTTCTATCAACAAAAACAAGAATATTATCCAGCTTGTGATGGCTACATGCTGCTGCAGCTTCCCAGTTAGAACCTTCTGCCAGTTCTCCATCACCCATAACAACATATACCTTCGAATCATAACCATCCATCCTGACACCAAGCGCCATACCACCTGCAATCGAAAGCCCATGACCAAGAGCGCCTGTATTGGTTTCTACTCCGGGTATTTTATACATGTCTGGATGTCCTGGCAGTCTTGATTTAAGTTTGCCGTAGGTGTCAAGAATCTCTTTTTCAAAAAAACCCTTTTCGGCAAGAACGGCATAGAGCGCAAGGCATTTATGGCCTGCGGAGAGAACGAATCTATCCCTCTGAGGCCATTTTGGATTTTTTGGGTCGACCCGCATAATTTTAAAGTAAAGGGCAGTTATAATATCAGCCGAAGAAAGAGCCCCTCCCGCATGACCTGCCTTTGAAGCCTTTATCATGCGAAGGACATTTCTTCTAACCTGGAGAGCTTCTTTCTCAAGCTCTAAAACCTCTTCATTGGTTAATTTATACATTTATTCCTCCCCATAAATTACAATCCAATCGTTTTTATTTGCAATGCTCATTTGCATATTCATATATTCTCTGAATCTTTGGTTCAGACCTTCCACCGGGAGTGTATTCCGAATTCATCCAGATAGTAACAAGAGTCTTGGCCAATTCTGAGCCAATTACCTGTGCTCCCATGGTCATTATGTTTGCATTGTTGCTCTTTCTTGAACGCTCTGTTGAATAGGCATTCTCACAGAGTGCGGCATATGCTCCGGGCACTTTATTTGCGGCAATGCACATGCCAATACCTGTACCGCAGATTAAAATACCTCTATCATGCTTACCACTTGCTACAGCCTCAGCTACTTTAATGGCTACATTTGCATAAATAGGATCATCACTACCATAATCCTCTACCTCATAGCCCAGGCTCTTAAGATGATCAATTACGATCTTTTTTAATTCTGTGGCATTTGGATCACATCCAATAGCTACTGGTTTCATACCTTCCTCCTATATAAAAATTTTAAAATTTTATGACAATTTAATAACAGGACACTAAAGTTTCAATCAAATTATGATTTTATGTTATTTAAATTAAGGTTGAATTTTAACTGTTCAAAAAAATAAATGCTTAATTACTCAAATTGACTGACTTTTGATAATTTTGATAATAAAGAGGTACTTTTCTTCCGTAAGGCAGAAATGAAATCTATAATTAGAGAGAAAGGGAAATATTTTATTTTTGGCCAGCTCGCTATTCTGTTCCCACCCACAACCTAACTTTCATCTTTGTGATGTTTTATAACCCTGCCTTCTACCATAAATATTACATCTTCACAAATGTTTGTGGATAAATCGGCTATGCGTTCTATAGAACGGGAGATTCTTATTAAGTGGATTGAACGTTCAATGGTAGAAGGGTCAGAACTCATGTAAGTAATTAGTTCTCTTAAAATTTGGTCTCTTAATTTGTCAACGATTGCATCTTTTTCGCATACAGATTTTGCCAGTTTTGCATCTTTATTTATAGAAGAATCTACCGCGTTCTTCAACATATTTATAGCCTCTTCAGCCATTCTTG
>QMSS01000125.1 GCA_003649715.1 Thermoplasmata archaeon | reverse complement strand
TTTTGGTTTATTGTTGGCATAGGTAGGATATGAAGTCTGAGAGTGGTAGTCCTTCTTGCCATTTCATAATAAAATATCCGTCTTTACTTTGTCTGATCTTTGGTAGATGGTTGTGTAGAATCTTTGTTCGTCCTTCTAGTCCATTTATGTTGATGGTGAATAAGCGCCATGCATCTCCTCTATGGCTTTTTAATCTGAATCGTAAACCTAATCTAATATTAGACTGTTATCCTGATTGTGAAAACAGAGTCTACAGTAATGGCATGGTTTAGGATAGCTCGTCCTCCAATTGTGTTTATAAGCTGTCTTGGTGTTGTGGTAGGTGCTCTGAATAGCGCCTCCTATCTTGGTGTGAAGTTGTCTCTTTTTCAGCTTTTTATGATAATTGTTGGATCAGCTTTTCTCTCAGCTGGTTTGATGATTCATAATGATGTGACTGATCTGAGGTCTGATAGGGTTAATAGGCCTTATAAGCCACTTCCATCAGGTAGGATAGATCTGGGTGTTGCTCGTACAACTGGTTTGTCTCTTATGATTCTCGCAGTAGTTGTGTCTATTTTTGTGAATTTTTTGGATAATGGTTTGTTGAATTGGAAGTGTGGTCTTCTGACTCTTGTGGTTGTTCTTATAGGTTTGTACTATAATCATTTTGGAAAATATAAGGGTATATTGGGTAATGTTGCTGTTGCTTTTGGTGTGGGTGCTATACCGTATTGGGGTTCACTTGCGGTTTTTCCTGATGAGCTTTTTATAATGTTTCCTCTTGCATTTGCTATTTTTGTTCAGGAGATTGGTAGGGAGATAATGGTTAATGCTGGTGATATCAATGGTGATATGAAGGCGGGTTATAGAACTCTTCCTGTTTTGTTGGGACGGAGACGTTCCATGTATGTCGCTCTTATTTTTTATCTAGGTTTTATTCCCCTTTTTCCTATTCCATATTTTGGTTGGCTGGGTGCAGATGCGGTGTTGCATGGTCCTTTTTATTTGGTTGGTGCATCTGCTTTTGCTTTTTCTCTTCTTCTAACATGGTTTTTGACTTTTAGGGTTGTTTTGATGACTGATGATGAGAGTCGGATATGGGATGCTTTTGAGAGGTATGAGCGTACTGGGACTCGTTTGATGGTGATTTTTTTCCAGTTTATGCTGCTTATGGAGGCGTTTTATCCATAAAAGCACGGAAAAATGATGGGGTGTTTTCGACTGTTTTTTTCTAAATCCCTTACTGTCTAGGAAAAATTGTTTATTTTTTTGTTTTGACATATTTGTCTATTGCTTTTGCTGCTTTTTTTCCTGCTCCCATTGCTAGTATGACTGTTGCTGCTCCTGTTGCTATGTCTCCTCCTGCGTATAGTCCTGGTATGGATGTTTTGCCGTTTTCATCGGTGATGATGTTTCCTTTTTCCCCTGTTTTTAGTTTTTTCATTGTTTTTGGTATTAATGGGTTGGGGTTTTGTCCTATTGCTATGATTGCTGTGTCTATGTTTATTTTTTCCTCGGAGTTTGGTATGGGTATGGGTTTTCTTCTTCCTGAGCTGTCTGGTTCTCCTAGCTTCATTTTGATACATTCTACTTGTTTTAGTCTGCCTTTTTCGTCTCCAATGAATCTTTTTGGTGTCATTAGTAGTTTGAATATGATTCCTTCTTCTAGTGCGTGTTGTATTTCTTCTTGTCTTGCTGGCATTTCTTTTTCTGTTCTTCTGTATATGATGTATGATTTTTTTGCTCCTAGTCTTAATGCTGTTCTTGCGCAGTCCATGGCTACGTTTCCTGCTCCGAATGTGGCTACTGTTTCACCTATTTTGATGGGTGTGTCGTATTCTGGGAATTTGTATGCTTTCATCATGTTGACTCTTGTTAGGAATTCGTTGGCTGAGTATACTCCGTCTAGGTTTTCTCCGGGTATGTTTAGCCATCTGGGTAGTCCTGCTCCTGTTCCTATGAATACAGCGTCGTATTGTTGTTGTAGTTCTTCTACGGTTATTGTTTGTCCAACTATGATGTCGTATTTTATTTCTACTCCTAGTTTTTTGATGTATTCTACCTCCGTTTCAACTATTTTTTTGGGTAGACGGAATTCTGGTATTCCATACATTAGTACGCCGCCTGGTGCATGTAGTGCTTCGAATATTGTTACTTGGTGTCCCATTTTTGCTAGGTCTCCAGCGCATGTTAGTCCTGCTGGTCCTGATCCAACGACTGCTATTTTTTTTCCAGTTGGAGCTGCTTTTTTTGGTGTTTTTTTTCCTTTTTTGTGTTCATAGTCTGCTATGAATCTTTCTAGTCTTCCTATGGCCACGGGTTCTCCTATTTTTTTGAGTGTGCATCTTCCTTCGCATTGATTTTCATAGGGGCATACTCTGCCTGATATGGCTGGTATGTTGTTTTTGTTTTTGATTATCTCAGCTGCTTTTCCGAAATTGCCTTGTGCTATTTGTTTGATAAAACCTGGTATGTCTATTTCAACTGGGCATCCTTTGATGCAGGGTTTGTTTTTGCATTGTAGGCATCTTTTTGCCTCTGCTATAGCTGTTTTTTTGTCGTATCCTAGTGGTACTTCGTTGAAGTTTTTGATTCTCTGTTTTGGTGGCTGTTCAGGCATTTTATGTTTGTTTTTCTTTATGTTTTTCATATCTTTTTGTTTCCCTCTTTTTCTCTCTAATTTCATTTTTTTTTGTTAAAAAAGATTTTTGTTTTATGTTGTTGTGGTGATGTTGTGGTGTTTGCATGCTTCTTTCTCTTGTTGTATGAATCGTTGGTTTCTTAGTATTAGGTTGTCGTAGTCTACTTGGTGTCCATCGAATTCTGGGCCGTCTACACATGCGAATTTTGTTTTGCCGTTGATTATTACTCTGCATCCTCCGCACATTCCTGTTCCGTCGATCATGATAGGGTTTAGGCTTACGAGTGTTTTGATGCCATGTTTTTTGGTTATGTTGGATATGACTTTCATCATTATCACTGGTCCTATTGCCATTACTAGGTCTATCTTTTTTTGTTTTTTGTTTAGTATTTGTTGTAGTATGTCGCTTACAAATCCATGGTGTCCTTTGGATCCATCATCTGTTGTTATGTGTAGTTCGTCGCTTATTTTTTTGATTTCTTTTTCTAGTATGAGTAGTTTTTTGTTTTTTGCTCCTAGTATGGAGATTATGTAGTTGTTTTTTTCTTTTAGTGCTTTGATGATGGGGTATAGTGGTGCTATTCCTACTCCTCCGCCTATGCATATGACGTTTCCATATTTTTTTATGTCTGATGGTATTCCTAGTGGTCCTGCAACGTTTTTTATTGTGTCTCCGGTGTTGAGGCTGCCTAGTTTTTTTGTGGTTCTACCGATTTCTAGGAATATGATTGTTATTGTTCCTTTTTTTTTGTCTTGGTCGGCTATGGTGAGTGGTATTCTTTCTCCTTTTTCATCTATTCTTAGTATGATGAATTGTCCAGGTTTTGCTTTTTTGGCTATGAGTGGTGCCTTTATTTTCATCATTTTTGTGTTTTCTGAGATGGTTTTTTTTTCAACTATTTGATACATGTTTTTTACCTGAGGAACCATTTTTTTTGTGTTTTCATTCTTTTTTTGGCAAGGTCCTGAAATTTGGAAATCTTATTTAATGTTTTGGTGGTTGTGAACTGGTGGTTTTTTTTGTGTTTTGATGATTTTTGTCAAAATGACTTTTTTACACGAAAAACTTATAAACCATGGTAGATAAAGTATATCATGCTATGATGTATCAAAGGTGGTGAGAAAAAAATGATAAAATGTGTGATTCCAGCAGATATTGTTTCACAGGCTCCTGAAAAAGGTATTTATCCTTCATTGCCCTTATTTTAAAGAAGAGTTTTTAATTCTTTATATTGCTGCTCATTTATTGTTTGTGAGGAGATTTTGGTAAAAAAATAAGTTGTTTTTCGATCTGTTTCAAAAAAAATATTTTTGGATTTTGATTTGATCTAAAACTCTGGTAGCCATCGTTCTTTATGGATTTTTTCTGTTACCCAGTATGTGTATTTTCCTATGACCATGGGAAATTTTGAGTTTAAATCATCTATTATCTGGTTTAATTCCTCTATGCTTTTTACAATAAATTCTGGTTCTAGATCAGCCCAGCCTATGGTCATGTTTAGGCATTGCATGTATGGTTTGTCTTTTAAGTGGTTGATTATAGGCTGAAGTTTTTTAT
>QMSS01000124.1 GCA_003649715.1 Thermoplasmata archaeon | reverse complement strand
TCGGATTCTTTACTTCACCACCTATATAAGCAGCTGCTGTAAATCCTATATACGCCCATACAGCAACAATCCTTGCCTGGAGCGTTGCACCCATATTATGTGTTACTCCACTCCACGCTGCTACCGCATCCGGGTTGTTCCTTATTTTTTCGTAGCTACCAGCTCCGTAAACAGAGTTCCATAGCTCATTGTAAGGCTGACCAGTTCTTATCAGGAAGTATCCTACCATTGCTACACTTCCAATTACACCTGCAAACACAGCAAGATTGATAATCAAGGTGTAGATTCTTGATCCCAAGATTAAAACTATAGCAGAGAACATACAGAGCAAAAGAGCTAAACTTACAATTACAGCTTCATTCTCGCTTAATGTGGTTGATATACTAAGCGCTGATTCACTTCCCGAGGCTGATCCATATATCCTAAATGCAGTACCAAAGAAGGGTATATCTATGTAAGCAACTATACCTATAGACAGCAGTTCTGTTAGCCAGAATCCCCAGCTTGTGATGAATCCTAAGATAGGATTTATAGCTCTGGAAATATAGATATAGTCACCACCGGTTCTCGGCATTGCTACACCAAGCATTGAATATGCTACAGCAGTAAATATCACTACTACAGCTCCAAGAACAAATGCAATAGGTACATTAGATCCTGGAGCAGTGTAAGGCATCTGAACCATATAGTTATTAATTCCTCCACCAATGGTATGCGCCAAGCCAACGGCAATTGCTGAGAAAATACCAACCTCTCTAACAAGTCCCGAAGCTCTTCTTGTAAAGACAATCGGACCTTCTTGCACCATATTTTTCGCCTCCTTCTTTAATCAATCCTTCCTTTTTGAATTATTAAATCCTAATATGACTTATAAGAAGTCGTATAATAAACTTTTGTTGATTTACTCAACAGAAACTTTATAAAGACTTTATCCATATGAGATTAAAATGTTTGATTTAGAAACTGCTATATGGGATATAATAGGAAACGGCAGAAATAAAGAAGAAACTGGCGGATTGCTGAATAAATTATTAAGAAAGCGATACATGAAAGAAAAAAACATGAAAAAACAAAAAATAGTAAGGGGGAAGTAGAGATGTATACATCAAGTGCTAAAAAAGCAAAAATTTACACTCTCTTAGAAGACTATGCTGGGTATGAAACATCTTTTTACGCTCAACATGGTCTTTCTCTGTTGATTGAGGTAGAATCAGAAAAAACAAAAAAGAGAATCCTTTTTGATGTTGGACAATCTGCTGAGCCTATATTACATAATATGAAGCTATTGGGCTTAGATCCTAAAACAATAGATATGATATTCCTTTCTCATTGTCATTATGATCATACCCAGGGCCTTCTTGGGATTCTAAAAAAAATAGAAAAAAACAATGTCCCTATAATTGCACATCCCACAATATTTAGGTCTCATGTTGTTTTCGATCCTTATTTGAGACCTATTGGCATGATAGAAGGAAATACTCGAGAGGAAATAGAAAAATATGGTGGAAAATTCTTTCTAACAAAGACCCCCTTCCCTCTTGTAAATGGTCTTTTTTCAACTGGTGAGATAGAGATGAGAGAAGATTTTGAAAAAGAAACAGAAATAGAGCTGTATACTATCGAAGAACTTGAGATTCGTAGAGATAAAATGATTGATGATATGTCACTTATTCTAAAGTTAGATAATGGGATAGTGGTAATTTCTGGATGTTCACATGCTGGTATAGTGAGTATAACAAAGAAAGCTGTGGAGATTACTGGAGAATCTAATATCAAAGCGATCATAGGAGGTTTTCATCTCATTGATGCAAGAAAAGAAAGAATTGATGAAACTATAAAAAAACTAAGTGAAATGAATGTGGAAAAGATATATACGGGACACTGTACAGGATTTTTAGCAGAATGTGAATTTAAAAAGATATGGAAAGATAATTTTGAGAAATTACATAGTGGAAAAATAATAGAATTTCTATAAAAAGAGGTGAAATAATGGCATATCAATTCGATTGGAGTATAATTTGGAGCGAACCTTATTTTAGGTGGCTGATTATAGGGCTTATAAAGACAATAGAAATTGGTCTTCTGAGTTGGATAATTGCATTGCCTTTAGGAATAGGTATTGGAACTCTTCGTTCACTGCCTAATAAGGCATGCAGAGCAATTGGAGCTATATATGTGGAATTTTTTCGAAATATTCCTCTTTTAGTTCAATTGTTCTTTTGGTACTATGCAATTCCCCCTCTTCTGGGAACACGGATCAGTAGACTACCTAACCTAGAGTGGTACTGTGCTATTTTCGGTCTTGGAATTTATACTGCATCTCGAGTAGCTGAACATGTAAGATCTGGATTTAATTCAGTTCCCATAGGTCAAAGATTTGCTGCACTTTCTACAGGGTTATCCCAGTTTCAAATGTTTAGGTATGTGATAATTCCATATGGATTTCGTATTATGATTCCTCCTCTTACTACAGAGTTTCTGACAATATTTAAGAATTCTGCATTAGCTATGACTATAGGGATCTTGGAGCTTTCTGGGATATCATGGAGAATCAATGAATATACATTTCACGGATTTGAAGCAACAACCGCAGCTATTGGAGGTTATCTGATTATAGGTCTTACTATTATCTTCTTAATGGGCCAGTTAGAAAAGAGATTGAGGGTACCTGGACTTATGAGGAGGGAATGATTATGGTAGATGTAAGTGTAATTATTGAGAACATTGATCTTCTTTGGGGAGGACTTCTAATGACCTTCAAACTATTTATTGTTGCTTTGGCGGGTGGATTACCATTAGGTATTTTCCTAGGATTGGGGAGGTTATCCTCTCGTAAATGGATTTACTATCCAGTAAGTGCATATGTGCATTTTATACGAAATGTTCCTCTTCTTATGTTAATTTTTTGGATTTATTTCTCCCTTCCTATACTTACTGGTGGCCTAGTAGAACCGTTTTATGCAGCTGTTGTTTCATTTATTATTTTTGAAGCAACTTATTTCGGTGAGATAATCAGAGCGGGATATCAATCAGTATCTAAAGGAACAATTCAAGCAGCATACTCTACAGGATTAAATTATTGGCAGATGGCACGTTATATTCTAATCCCTATAGCACTAAGAAGAGTTGTACCTAGCATGATTACACAAAGTATTGTATTGTTCCAGGATACTTCATTAGCATATGTTATAGGGTTACATGAATTTGTTAGAATGGCTTCATTAATTGATAATAGAGTGATAAGACCCCTTGAACTGTATGGATTCGTAGCAATTGTGTTTTTAGTTATCTGTTCAATTGGATCTCAAATAGTTAAACGTTTAGAAACTAAAGAAGGTGAAAGAAAATGAAAGAAGAAACTCCTATAATTGAAATAAAGAACTTGAGTAAATGGTATGGAGATTTTCAGGTTTTGGATGATATTACAACTACTATAAATAGAGGAGAATGTGTAGTGATCTGCGGTCCCAGTGGATCTGGGAAAAGTACTCTTTTAAGGTGTATAAATGGATTAGAGGATTTTCAGAAAGGTGATGTAATTGTAGATGGTGTCTCAATAAAGGAAATTTCCCATACTAAGGAAATTTACAAGCTCCGTTCTAGAATTGGCATGGTGTTTCAGCATTTTGAGCTTTATCCTCATATGACAGCTTTAGAAAATGTAACATTAGCTCCGAAGAAGGTCTTTAAGATACCAGAAAAGGAAGCTGAAAAACGAGGAATGGAACTTTTGGAAAAGGTAGGACTTCGTGAGCATGCTCATAAAAAACCTGGAGAATTATCGGGAGGTCAGCAGCAAAGAGTAGGCATAGCGAGAGCTCTTGCCATGAATGCAGATATAATAATGTTTGATGAGCCTACTTCTGCCCTCGATCCTGAAATGATCAGAGATGTATTAGAAGTAATGGTAGACTTAGCAAAAGGAGGAATGACAATGCTTGTAGTTACTCATGAGATGGGATTTGCTAAAGCAGTAGCTGATAAAATCATTTTCATGGATGAAGGTCGCATTATTGAGCAAGAAGATGTAGAAACATTCTTTAAAAACCCGAAGAGTGATAGAGCTAAAGAGTTTATAGACAGAATATTGGTGCACATATAGACTTTAATTCACTTCCTCTCAAAATCTTCACAGAAATAATAAAAGGGTACTCTCTTTCCATGTTTTTTGCAGAATCCAAATTCTGCTGTTTCTTCTTCATAGTATTT
>QMSS01000123.1 GCA_003649715.1 Thermoplasmata archaeon | reverse complement strand
CATCTCTTTGGCTTTCTTCTTGGTGATAAGTGTGCCATTGGTTGCAACCGCTACGTATATCCCTTTGTCGTGTGCATATTTTGTTATCTGTAGGAAATCTTTTCTGACTAGTGGTTCGCCTCCGGAGAAGGCGATTACTGGGACTGATGCTCTGTCAAGAATATCTATACCTTTTTTTACATCTTCAGTACTTAGCTCTTCTTTGAGATTTGTTCCAGCATCTGAGTAACAATGTTTGCATTTAAGATTGCAGGCATATGTTATGTCCCATACAACTAGGAAGGGTGCTCCAGGTACGAATGGTTTTTGTACACCGAAGTATGCTATACCGGTTAGCACATTTGCTAATCCTTTTCTCCATGAGGGGTCACTGAATTTTTCTTTTAGTTCGCTTTTTTCTACTCCAAAAGTTTTTCCACCTGTTTTTAAAATACCACTGATTGTTTTTTCTGCAAATCTACATTTCAGACATGCATCTTTCCTTGCACCTACATATAGTTCTAATGCAACTTCTAGACGGTTTTTACCACATTTTTCACAAAAACCTAGGCTCGATAGAATTTTACGTGTAATGGGGCTGCCTATAGTAGATTGAAGTATTTCTATGGTTTTTGTTGTATCCAGCTCCTTAGGCATGTACAATACATTCCCCTAGTACTTTATTGTAATAATTTGTCTTCCTGACCAAACCACCTTTTTTCATTAAAAGTATGTATTTGTGTTCTTTTTAAATTTTTCATTTCATCCTTTTGATTTAGCATGGTGCATGGTTTTTTCTTTTTTAGAAAGTTAGAATACGTGGAGTAACTGTAGAATGGTTGTCTAGTTTTTTCTTAAGATTCTGGATCCCATGAGGATTTGCCCTTCGGAGAACAACAAATTTATTTTTATTTTGTATTATATAAATTTTTTTTGCTTCTACTTCCATATAGAAAATTATACTACTGTCCTACATCACACCATTTTTTTGGAAGAAGTGATGTAACGATTTTTTTTGAAAGAAAGGCTTTTTGTTCCAAACTTACAAAAACTTCTTTGTTATATACCCTTTCTTGTGTATATTAAACATGAGTTCATAAAACCTGATCTCTTGGAATACAGGGAATATCAAAAGAGGATAGCTGATTCTGCCGTTAGAATTAATACTCTAGTTGTTCTGCCTACGGGTCTGGGAAAAACTGTGATTGCATTGTTGGTTATTGCAGAAAAACTAAAAACAGATGAGGGTAAGATATTGTTTCTTGCTCCTACTAAGCCTCTGGTAAATCAGCATGCGCATTTTCTAAAAAAATTTTTGCTTATAGATGAAAGATCTATAGCTGTTTTCACAGGAGAAACTCCTCCTCTAAGGAGGAGAGAGATATGGATGGATAGTAGGATTATAGTTTCCACTCCTCAGGTCGTTGAAAACGATGTTGTTTCCAGGAGAGTAGATCTCAGAGATGTTTGTTTGATCATTTTTGATGAGGTACATCGTGCTGTTGGAAACTATTCCTATGTCTTCATCTCAGAAATGTACAGACAACAGAGAGGAGATAGACTGGTTTTAGGTATGACCGCTTCTCCTGGCAGGGACCTTACTCGGATACTTGAGGTATGTAGAAATCTCGATGTTGGCAATATAGAGATTAGGACAAAATATGATCCAGATGTGATACCCTATGTACATGATTTAAAGATAGTATGGAAAGAAGTTCCTCTGCCAAGAGAGTTTGCATATACAATACAGCTTTTACGCAAGGCTTTATCTGAACGTCTCAATGTGTTAAAGGAACTTGGTATGATAGAATCGTCTTCTGTGTCTCTTATCAACCGTAGAAGACTTTTGGATGCACAGAAAAAGATACAAGAAGAGATTCGATCCAGCATTAAGCCATCTAACACGTTGTTCAGAGCGGCCTCTGCACAGAATGCAGCATTAAAGATATATCATGCCATAGAACTACTGCAGACGCAGGGTGTAAATGCATTGAGAAACTATTTCCAGAGGCTGGAAAATGAGGCATCATCAAGAGGTGGCAGTAAAGCATCAAGAGATCTTGTTAGAGATAGTAACGTGTTAGAGGCTATGGCATATATTAAATCTCTTGATATTGAACATCCGAAATCGGAGGAAATAACAAGGATTGTCAAGGAGCAAATAGAAACCAAGAGGGATTCAAAGATCATTGTTTTCACTCATTATCGTGACACATCTGCATATGTCGCTGAGAACCTCAAAAAAACAGATGCGCTCATTAGACCAGTTAGATTCATTGGCCAGGCTGCAAGAGGTGAAGACAAGGGTTTGACACAGCGGGAGCAGATAGAGATAATAAAAAAGTTTGAGAAAGGAGAGTTCAATGTTTTGATAGCCACTTCCGTAGCTGAGGAGGGACTTGACATCCCCTCAACTGATCTAGTGGTATTTTATGAACCCATTCCATCTGAGATCCGTACCATTCAAAGAAGAGGTAGAACAGGAAGAGGCATGCCAGGTAAGGTTGTTATCTTGATTACAAAGGGAACCCCTGATGAAGGCTACTACTGGGCTGCTAGACATAAGGAAAAACAGATGCGAAAGGAGTTGGAAGTACTCCGCTCTCATCTCAAAAAAGAGTTGGAAAAACCTCATTCCATCTCTCACATATATAAAACTAAAAGAGGGTACAGTCAAAAGACTTTAAGAGACTACCAAGACAAAAAAATCAGTGTAGTAGTGGATCATCGAGAAAATCGTTCACCTGTGATTAGATATCTAAGTAGCAAAAACGTTTTTATTGAGTCTCAACAGCTAGATGCTGGTGATTATGTGGTTTCCTCAAAAATAGGAGTTGAACGTAAAAAAGTAGAGGACTTTTTAGAATCACTCATTGATGGTAAACTATTCCAGCAGATCAAAAAACTCAGAGACGCATATTCCAGACCAGTTCTTATAATAGAAGGAGAAGGTCTATTGACAAAAAGAAACATAGACTCTAATGCTGTTTTCGGTGGAATAGTCTCAATAATCAGCGATTTTGGGGTCCCTATCATCACCACCCATGATTCCAGAGAAACCGCAGATTTTCTATATATAATGGCCAGCAGAGAACAAAGAGAAAACAAGAGAGAGGTTGCTATAAGAGGCAGAAAATGGTCTATGTCCCTAAGAGAGAGACAACAGTTTATAATAGAGGGATTGCCAAACATTTCGGCTGTACTCGCAAAAAGATTGCTGAGCCACTTTGGAAGCATAAGAGCTATAATGAATGCATCAGAAGAACAACTATGTGAGGTACATGGAATAGGAAAAAACATAGCCTCAGAGATAGTAAAACTCTTAAACACGCCATACCCAGAAAAATAAATAGTTTCTCCCCCCCAAATATTTTTATTCAGAATTGTGATTATGGCTGCTAATAAAAAAAAGTTTTCAACTAGGAGCGTGACTCATATTTATGACTGTTGATAAAAAGATTGATCAGATTTGCAATGGATTAAATATGCTCACTGAAGACACATCTATACCACGGAACATTAGACGAGGAGCAGAAGAAATCAAGCAGATACTACTCAATGAATCTGACCCCATCGATCTACGTGTGGCATCTGCCACATCCCGGTTGGATGAGTTAGCAAGTGATCCAAATCTTCCATTACATGGAAGAACATTGATATGGAGCATCATCAGTCGCCTGGAGGAAATAGCCTAAAAAACATGGTTTTTCTTTTTATTTGCACAATAACAGAAAAAATGTGGAATGGAGGGTTTTGAATCCCATCTCTAAAAAAAATTCGATATACTATAAAAAACATTGAGGTGTGAGGAGAGGAAACTGATGATCCGGATAGGGCAGGCAGGCATACCATTATCATGTAAAGGACGTACAAACAAGGATGGAATCGTTTATACAAAGAAGGTTCTTGATTTAGATGCTATAGAAATACAGTTTGTACGTGGATTATATGTGATGACAGATGAAGAGGCGCAGTTCATCAGAGACTTCTCAGAAGAAAACGATGTAGAGGTACATGTTCATGCTCCATACTACATCAATCTTGCTGGTGATGAGGATGAGATTAAGATGAGCTTTGAGAAGATAAAAAAATCTGCTCAAATGGCTGATAAGATGGGAGCAAAAACAGTGGTTATCCATCCTGGCTTTTATGGTGAAAATAGTGAAAAAAAGACTATGAAGAAGATCATTAAAAACACAAAAAAGATATGCGATATACTTAAGAAGGAAAAAATTAAAACCAAGATAGGTCTTGAGACCATGGGAAAACAAAAGGTTTTTGGAAGCATCGATGAGATTGTAGAGGTTTGCAGAAATGTAAAAGATGCTGTACCAGTTCTCGACATGGGGCATATACATGCTCGCTGTAATGGCTGTCTAAAAGAACGTAAGGATTT
>QMSS01000122.1 GCA_003649715.1 Thermoplasmata archaeon | reverse complement strand
TTCCATCGAAAAATATTTTTCTTTCTCACTAATTCTAATAACTGCTGTAGCATCCTTTTCCCCTCCTGATCATAAAAAGGTCAGGAGGGAATTAAAAACCTAATTCTTGACAGTTCCTTTTCTATGAAAGATAAAACTGTAAATACGAGAAAAAAGCTTAGAATTATAAGGTGTCCCTCCACATCATAATAACTACTAATTCATAGTTTCACCACATTTTTTAGCATACTCAGTAACCTTTGTCAGCTCATTTGATGAAGCTAGGCAAAATTCAACAATCTGTGGTTTATCTTCTGCATTTTGGGATGATTCTACTGTTTCATGGGGAATATAATATCTGTTTTTCAGTATAAATCCGACTTGTTCAAAAATATTGTTTGTAAATGAGGATCTCTATCGATCACTACGGCCTCTCCTCTCAGGCATTTGGAAAAAGTCTTATAAGACTTTCTAGGGAGAGTATGGCAGTTCTGAGGTAAAAGAAGTAGTTAAGACCAAGATGCCCTCACTGCGGGTATTTGAAGAGCGAAGATGCAGGTTTTGTAGTAAAATGTGGGAAAAAAAATCTAGACTTCGTATAAAGCAAGATATTTGTCTTTTAGATAATCAACAAATACTTTAGCATTCAACCCTTCGCCACATGTTCTCCGTATTATCTCCTCAGCTGTCATCATACGACCGTATCTATAAACATGTTCACGAAGCCATTTAACAATACCCTGTAGATTTCCTTGCTCTATTTCATTTCCAACATCAGGTTTCTCTTTGAGTAGTTGATGGAACAGCTGAGAGGCATAAACATTTCCTATAGCATATGTTGGAAAGTAACCAAAATCCCCTGTGCTCCAATGCATATCCTGTAGTACTCCCTCTGCATCATTTTTTGGTTCTATTCCTAGCATATCCATCATTTTCTCATTCCAGATACATGGTAGATCGCGAGCCTCGATTTTTCCATCTATCAAACCTAGTTCTATTTCAAATCTCAGTATAATATGTAGAGGGTATGTTAACTCATCCGCCTCGATTCTAATACAGGATGGTCTGACTTGGTTCACATATAGATACCATGTCTGAAGATCCCATTTTTTAAGCTGCCACGGAAACGTTTTTAGAAAAACAGGGTAGAAGTATTTCCAAAAATGTTTACCCCTTGCGATTATGTTTTCCCAGAAACGCGATTGTGACTCATGTAGACCCAAAGATGCTGCATCACATACAACTGTATACCCATACTCCTTTTTCGGCAGTCCTAGCTCATACAATGCATGCCCAGCCTCATGCATAGTAGAAAAAAATGAGAAAAGAGGCTGACTGGACTTATAATTAGTGGTTATTCTAACATCATTATATCCAATAGATGTGGTAAACGGATGAGTAGACACATCAAGACGCGACACCTTTCTACTGATCCCCATCTTATGGAGGAGAAACTCACATATTTTCTTCTGCCTCTCGACATCAAATCTCCCATTAAGAATGTATTGTTTTCTGAAAACATCACTTGATCTAATCCTAGCAAGGATATCGACAATCTCTGATCTAAGGTAAGAAAATGCTTTTTTCAGCTTCTCAACAGACATGCCCTCCTCATAATCATCAAGAAGACTGTTATATGGATGCCCCGGTAGATCTATTAGCTCAGAATATTCCTTTTCCAGCTCAATGATTCTTTCTAAATGAGGAACAAATCTGTTGAAATCATTTTTCCTTTTTGCTTTCTCCCATACAGTAAACGCAATACTAACTGTTTTACTTAACCTCTCTACAAAATCAGATGGTATCTTCCGAGCCTTCTCTACATCCCTTCTAAGTCTTTTTACTATTACCTGCTCCCTGTTGTCAAGTTCTTCCAGTCTCCCCCAAAGTTTTTCTACATGTCTAAACAGTTTCTCACATGTAGTTTTTTCATGAATCAACCGTGATATCAATGATATCTGATCTGCTCTTTCCCTAGCCCCCCAAGTAGGCATATACGTTTTTTGATCCCAGTCAAGAAGAGCAACTGTTCCATTCAGACTAAAAATTTCTCTCTGTATCCTCCGTATAAACTCAAGCGAAGAATCCAATGTTTTCACACCCCCCTCTGTCTACTCTCTCCAAATATTTTTTCCTCCATCAAGCTTTCTATTTCTATCCCGATAGGGCAGTGATCTAAACCCATAACATCATGCATAATTAAATGCCTTTTTCACATACGGCATAAATTCCCTATTTACTCAAAATGTTTTCCTCAAAAAGTTGTCTCTCTCGGCAATTTTAAAAGAAAAAATAATCATTGGGAACTTGTCAAAAAAGATGCAATTGCATTAGTAATAGCATTGATGATTTGGGGGATACTATTAGCATATGGATGGTCCTTCAATGCATTTATATTCGTGGTTGCAACGGCTCCTGGTTTTGTTTGGGTTTGGCCTGTAGCAATTCTCATTTTCATAATTCATCTATACAAAAGCTCTAAAGATAGATAAAGTCGAAGAAGCAGACAAAGTAAAATAGATCAAGTTCTCTGGGCATTTTACCTGTATCACCACTCGTCCTATTCAGGCTACGTTAGGTAGCTGTTGCTGACCCACTATAACAAGGTTATGATGATGGTACTGGTACTGATCCAGTAGATACTCACCAGAATCATTAATCTAGTCTGAATTTTGCTATCTCGGTAAAACTAGAAATAGTTTCAACAACCCCCTTGTTGGGTATATAAACCCAAAACATGTTTCACCGTATGGATTGGGTAGAAAAAGTTAAGGGGGATGTGCCAGCTACACCAAAAAAGCTGGCATCTCTGCCAAACACACCTTATCCTCTTTTTGCAAGGATTCTGATAGACAAATGAACCTAGGATCTCTTTTTTACCCCATGATTAAAAAAACCTAATTTCCATTTTCAGTCAATCGTCCTACCTACTATGTTGTATATGAAGAATATTCATCTAGTTGAGATGATAAATGTGACTAAGTCTTCATAACATAAATATATTTGTATATAGTTTCTATCTAATAGTGTAATTCCCACTTAAAGGGGATTCCTTTATTAACATCTTACATGATACATATAGACTGTTCAACAAAAATTTGAGAGAGGAAAAAACAAAATGCCTGAAAAAACATGTGTTTTATGCAAAAACAAGTTTTCCCTGGAGACCAACCAGCATGGTCTGGTTTTTGACGACAGGTTTTTTGTATGCGAGGAATGTTGCAACATCACATCGGAGGAGGATCTTATAAACTGGACAAAAACCGTTATGCACACACCAAGTACAGGAATGCCTATAGCTCTTTGGCTGATACATGAGCAAAACAAGGACAAACCAATGTTTTCAAGAAAAAAATAGTGGATATAAAAAAAACCATGCCTAGCAAAAAATAGTATTCTTCGTTATCCTTCCTTCTGATGGCCAAAAATTGGAGAAGAAATAAGAAGAAATAGTTTTTCTATTTGATAAAATAATTCCTTTCTATGGTTTACGGTTTACTTTACTTCAACTTTTGTTCTACAACAGTTAACTGTTTTAATCTTTTCTATCTATTTTACATGATAAGACGAAAGAGTAGTAGGCTAGCAAAATTAAATGATAACTCCAAACTCATATGTTGTTGAAAAATTTTCCTTTCTTCTCTCCCTTATTGAAGAGGCAAATTTATTCTAAGACATGAAGCTGGATACCTGAGACAGCAAAAAGCTTAAACATCATATTTTTTTGCTGAACAAAAATAAAAATTATTTGATGTTTTCGGAGGGTTCAGATGAACAAATCTCAGACACACAACACCTATAAACATAACAAATTATTTATAATTAGAAATTATTAATATTTGTTAATATAACACATGCTAGAAGAAGATAGAGAGAAACTAAACTTGTAAGTTAATCTCTAGTTAAGGGGCTGGATACATTGCCAAAGACCAGAATATGGGGACTCAATGGTCTGATGCTGATAATTGCAATCACGATAATATCTGGTAGCATTGTTTTATCAGCTGGTTTGGCAAGAGGAGAAAACTACTTAGATGGTTTTGCTAAAGGCGTCTCTTGGCAGCCTGTTGTTCCAATAAAAAAAGTTGTTTTTGTAGAATACGATGAAAACAGTTTTCTTGATGACTATGCATATCTAGCAGCTGTTCCAACATCTGTTTTTACAGACAACGGCAGACTGTTTTCCAATCCACTATTGTTTTATCAAAATCCATTGGGATCTGAATTTGATGATAAGAAAAAAACTCTGAACGCCCGCATTGGAATCAATTATTTTATGGAAGACTGGATGTCCTATTGTAATGGATATCTTGATCAGATGACGCTCATAAATGTTCCAAAAAACAGTATACCACATGAATGGAAAGCAAAAGAATACACCATAGTAGAAGGAGATGATCCCTATCAGATTGCGAGT
>QMSS01000121.1 GCA_003649715.1 Thermoplasmata archaeon | reverse complement strand
GCAGCAAAATCATAAATCCATGGATTTACAAGTAAAATTGTTTTATGTTTCACGTGAAACATCTATTTCCCTATACAGAATTGGCTAAAGATATTATTTAATATATCTTCACTCGTAACCTGACCAACTATTTCACCTAACGCATCCATTGCTTCTCTTAAATCAAGAGCAATAAATTCTAAGCCTATGTTGTCATTAATTGCATCAATTGCTTGAGATAAAGCTATTTCTGATTTTTCAAGCAGCAATTTTTGCCTAAAATTTATTGCTATCTTCTCTTCTATATAATCTGCTCCGCCAAAAAGAGAGACGCTGCCCATTTTGTTTTTGAGCTCTTCAATCCCATCACCTTTTAAAGCAGAAATATCTATTATATTCTTATTTTTGAAATCCCTCTTTATCTTTTTTAACTCTATCTTTTGAGGCAAATCGATTTTATTTTTTACTATAATAAGATTTTTATCTTTTATAAGTTCAAAAATGTCATAATCTTCTTTTTTTAAAGGTTCACTACCATCTAAAACAAATATGATAAGATCCGCATCTTCTATACTCTTAATAGCCCTTTTCATGCCCTCTTTTTCAATAACATCCTTGGAATCTCTTATTCCAGCAATATCATACAAGATAAATGGGAATCCATTTATTTCAATAGAATCTTCAATTATATCTCTTGTGGTGCCTGGGATTGGGGTAACAATAGCCCTCTCTTTTTCAAGCAAAGCATTTAATAAACTTGATTTCCCAACATTAGTTCTTCCCGCTATAACTGTTTTTATTCCCTCTTTTATCATTTGGCCTTCTTTATAAGTGGAAATAAGCATAGTTATAGATGTTTTTATTTTTTTTACCTTTTCTATTATTTCATCAACCGGGAAGGGGATATCCTCTTCAGGAAAATCTATATGTGCTTCAACAAGAGAAATTATCTCTTTTAGTTCATCCTGAATTTTTTTAACCTTTTTAGAAAGTTCACCTTTTAGTTGTCTTTGAGCTAAATAGACCGCTTTTTCTGTTTTAGATTTCACTATATCAATAACTGCCTCAGCCTGTGTGAGATCGATTCTGCCATTTAGGTAAGCTCTTTTTGTAAATTCACCAGGTTCTGCCAGTCTTGCACCCTCTGATAAAACAAGAGAAATGATCTTTTTTATAACATAAAGACCTCCATGGCAATTTATCTCTACGATATCTTCTCTTGTATAGGTTTTTGGCTTTTGCATATAGACAGCAAGGACTTCATCTATAATTTCATCATTTTTTGGATCAATGATATGACCATAAATCAAATGATGAGGAGTAATATCTTTTTTATGGCGAAAAATTCTTTTAAGGATCTTTAAAGATTCCTTTCCGCTTATCCTGACTATTCCTATACCACTAATGCCAGGAGGAGTTGAAAGAGCAACAATAGTGTCACTTGATAAAAAGGGGGATAACATTAATGGTTTCCTTTCGTTTTTCTCTTATAAAAAATTTTTAAATGGAATATAATTATTATAATTAGTTAGTTCATACTAAAAATGAAATGCAAACTAATCATTTTTTTCAGTAATATGAATTACACATATCTTGATATGAAACAAGACCCTTGGAGAACCTCTTGAAAGCATCAATTCTTTTTGGTGGCAGGGATTATAATGATTTTTTTGGTATCACCTTTTCCAAAACTTTTTGTTCTTAACCTTTTATCATTTTTCAATGCCATATGTATTATTCTGCGCTCTAAAGCATTTAATGAACCAACAACAACAGGTTTTAAACTTTTCTTTACTTTATTGCCAAGTTTTATTGCTAAATTTTTTACTTTTTCTTCCCTTTTTGCTTTATATCCCTCTGCATCTATTACTATTCTTTTTTTAAAATTTCCATTCTTGTGGCAAATTTTATTTACTAAATATTGAATAGCATCAAGATTTTTCCCATGTTTCCCAATCAGAATACCACTTCCATCCCCATTGATATTTACTCTATATTCATTTTTTTTCTCTTCTATCTTTACCTCAGAAAATATGTCGATCTTATAAACAATTTCTTCAACAACTTGTCTTAAAAATTCTTTTTCCTTCTCTTTTAAAACATCCTCTTTTATCCATGCCTTTACTCTGTAATTCTTTTTGTCAAGCAAACCAAATATCTTTTTCTCAGAAACAACCTCTCCTTTCCACTCAATCTGATCTGGTGTAAGATCATATTTTGCACAGATCTTTTTAATAGCATCTTCTTCATCTTTTCCTAATTCTTCAAACTCTTTTCTTATTTTCATTTATGTTGCCCTCTTTTTTATAAGATACTGTTCACCAATAGAAAGAAGATTATTTACGAGCCAATAGAGAACCAAACCAGATGGAAAATTAAGGAATAAAAATGTAAATATTATTGGCATAAACAACATCATCTTTGCTTGTCTTGGATCACCAGCAGAAGGGGTCATTTTCTGTTGTATCACCATGGTTAAACCCATAATAATAGGAGTGATAAATAGAGGATCCTTTGCAGAAAGATCGTTTATCCATAAGAAAAAAGGTGCATGTCTTAGCTCAACAGAACCAAGAAGAGCCCTATATAGAGCAAAAAATACAGGTATTTGCAAAATCATAGGAAGACATCCACCAGCTGGATTTACCTTTCTTCTTTTGTATAGATCCATGATCTCTTTATTTAGTCTTGCCTTATCATTTTTATACTTTTCTCTTAACATAGTCATTTCAGGCTGCAACTTTTGCATTTCTCTCATAGATTTATAACTCTTTTGAGATAGAGGGGTAAAAATAATCTTTACCAATATGGTTAGTAATATAATTGCAAGTCCATAATTGTGGGTATATTTATTAAAAAATACGAGCAGTTTTAAAAGAGGAACAGCTATTATGCTAAACCAGCCAAAATCAATAGATTTTTTTGCATCCTTTCCAAGTGATTCAATAAGGCTTAACATCTTTGGCCCTAAAAAGAGTTTATACTCGTTTTTTATTTGGGAGTTAGCTGGTATTGAGATATTGTTATAGATTGCTGTTTTTATGGACTTTTCATTTTCTCCTATATCATGCAAATTTTTAATTTCAACTAAAGAACCTATCTTCTTTTTAGGTAAAACAAGAGCTACAAAGTAATCCATCTCATGCCCTACCCATGAGAGCTTGCCAGAAAACTTTTTTTCATTTACTTTTTTTAGATCTTTGCCTTGAATTTTTACAACCCTTTTATTTATCATCAATTTTGGGCCCCAAAAACTATAATAACGTTTTTTCTTTTTTGTTATACCATACCATGAAAGAGATGTTGTTCCTTTAAAAGGTTGATCTTCCTTGTTTTCAATGACTAAATCCATATTTACAACATAATTTCCTGGGATAAAACTGAATCGCTTTATTATCTTTATTGCATCATTTTCCCAGCTAAAGGTTATGCTTTTCCTTTGTTCTCCTTTTCTAATAGTTATGGTTTCTTTATCTACATTATAATTAAGATCTTCAGGGAGAATAATATTATTTCCATTTAAAGAGGTTGCTAAAGGGAGCCCAGATATATTTTTTTCAACAATGTTTACAAAATCTATCGGCTCTTTTTTCTTTGGTTTTATACCAAAAATGCTTTTAATTTTTTTTACTATCTTATTTTCTTCAATTCTTGTTTTATAATCAAAAAGCAAGAATTCTTTTAGCCTTGCACCTTTGGTGGTAAATTTTGCTTTATATTTATCGGTTTCAACCACAACAAATTTCTCTTTTTCTTCTTTTGAGGGGAGGATCTTTTTTTTCGCTTCAGCAACCTTGGGCTGAGGAACAACATGAGGTGGGGTTACCTCTTTTGTTACCTTTTCTTTTTCCTTTGGTTTTGTAACTTTTTGTGGTGGTTTATAAAATAGTGTCTGATATAATACAATAACAAGAAAAGCTATTAATATAGCAATTAAAGATCTGTTTTCCATTGAATTTACCTTTCAATAATTATTTTTTAAAGAATTATAATTTTTAAAGCCTCATTTACACAGGATCATATCCACCAGGATGAAAAGGATGACACTTCAGGATTCTTACTACTGTTTTTAAAGCTCCATGAAATAAACCATATTTTTTAAAGGCAAGTTTGGAATATTCAGAGCAGGTGGGATAAAATCGGCAAGTATTTGGCAAAAAGGGAGAAACAAAACGTTGATATAAGTTTATTATCTTTACAATTAAATAGATAAAGATATTACTTTTCATTTTATAATAAATCAACTTCCTTTTTATAGAGCCCATTTTTTATAAGGCCCTCTTTTATCTCCTCACCAATTTCTAAAAGGGGGAGTTTTGAAACATTACTTTTTGCGATTATTATAATGTTTAACCCTTCTTTTATAAAGGATTTATTCTTGCGAAAAAATTCTCTTATCCCCCTTTTTACCTGATTTCTCTTTACAGCGTTGCCGATTTTTTTTCCCACCGTAATCCCAATTTTCCTATTCTTTTCAGTACTTTTTAAAGCAAAGATAACAAAATGTGGGGTATTAATTTTAACCCCCTTTTTTTGGATATTAATAAATTCAGATCGTTTGGT
>QMSS01000120.1 GCA_003649715.1 Thermoplasmata archaeon | reverse complement strand
TCCATCGCCGAAATCCCATTTGTATGAGACAATATCATTGTCTGGATCATAGCTTAATGATCCATTGAATTCTATTTCTTCTCCAACCATGCCATAGTATGGTCCGTCTGCGTTTGCTACTGGTGGATTGTTTGTCTCATTTCCACCATTTTGATCTCCATTTCCACCATTTCCTCCTCCACCTGGTGTTTTGGTTGTGAAGTGCCATGTGGGTCCTGTTGTTGATGTGTTGTGGTTGTCCCATGCTATGATGCGCCAGTAGTATGTGGTTTGGTAGTTCATTGTTCCGGGGTTGTAGGTGGTTGTTGTTTGGTTGTTGGAAACTTGTGGTGGTGGGTTAGTGGTTCCAAAGTATATGTCGTAGGTTATGGTGTCATTGGGGTCGGGGTCTCCTCCTGTCCATGTTAGATCAGTGTTTATGTCTACATTTGTTGCTCCGTTTCCTGGAGATGGATTAGATGGTGTATATGGTGGATGGTTTCCAGGAGAACTGGTGTTTACATGCATATCCATGATATATGTTTCCACAGGGTTTTGGTTTTTATCTAACGTGACTGATTTGTTATCCCAAGGTTCAAAAATATTTCCCATGTATGTTATATTGAAGTAAACTGTTGTTCCCTCGAAACTATGATCAAACCCACCAGTATTGTAGTTAAATGTCCTATTGTCTTCATCTGTTGTTATGTTGATTGTGGCTATAGTTGTGTTAAAGTTTTTTTCAGGAACCCATATGTTTATCTGTATACCAGGTTCTGCGATGCTGTCATCTATATACAAGGTGCCTTTTATAACATGGAAATCTGTTGCCATTGTAGATGGAAAAACTATGGATATTATCATTCCAATTATGACAAGTACTAGCAATGTTGAGACCATTTTTCTGTTCGTGATTTTGCTCATGAAAGGCATTCTCCCCCTTTTTTGATGTCGTTCCAAATTGTTTTTCATGCTATATATACCTATCTACGCTGTTTTTTCTTCACAGATGAAATAGAAAAACACTTGGTCCTGAGCTATATTCCCAGCATTGTCAACAGCAGTTGCATAGATTGTGTAGTTATGCATATCTATCCAGTTTACAAGAGTGCTGTTGTACTCCCATGTTTTTAGGATGTTGTTGTAGCTACATGTTAGATTTACTTGGTTCTCTTGCCAGCCACTGCCATTCCAATAAGATCCATTTCCATAATGGTCATATATTTGTATGTAAACATATGCTACACTGGTCTCGTTGTCAGAAGCATTTCTCTCTATCATGCTGAGCATACAGTTTATAGTACTGCCATCTATGGGATATGTTATTATGATCAGGGGGCTGCCGCGGTCTATGGTGAACATGTTTGTATCACCCCCCATGTTCCCAGGTATGTCGTATGCTACTGCTGTGACGCTATAATTGTGTCCATTTGTCCATATGCCAGATGTGTCGAATGTCCATTCATCCATACCATTATAGCTGCATAACAGCCATTCTGGGTCTCCTTGCCATGTGGTTCCATTGTAGTATAGACCTGTGTTTTGGTCATAGATTTGTGCGTATACCTCTGTTACATTTGATTCCCAGTCATGTGCATATATGTTGATGTTTTGCATATCCTCTTTTATCTCCCCATCCATTGGATCAAGTATTTCTACATATGGTGGCTGATTGTCGTATAAAAAGGATGTTATGTTGTATGCATGGCATCCTGCCTTGTCTGTGGCTGTTGCTATGATGTTGAATATCTCGCCGTTGATCCATTCTACATCACTGCTATTGTATTGCCAATGTTGGATATACACATTTGTTTCAAGATTACATGATAGATCGGTTGGTTCTTCTACCCATGCTGTGCCATTCCAGTAGTAGCTAGTGTTTTCCTCTTCATAGAAGATCTGTATGCTGACATCTGTCACAGTGGTTTCTATATCATGTGCTGTGCCATTGATCTCATTCAGGCTGTTCAGAACCATGTTTTCCTCATCGGGAATGGTTATCTCTATATATGGATAGTTTGTGTCGGTGTAGAACCTTGTTTCTGTATTGTTCATGTGTATCCAGTAAATTTTTCCTGTTTCCATCTCTGTCAGACTGTTTCCACCTCCTCCATATTCATAGTTGTCCCATAGACCTGTTTCTGGGTTGTAGTAGAACACCCAGTCGTAGCATCCATCTATGGAGGCTAGCACGTTTTCTACTAAGCTGCTGCATGCTATCCCATCAGGTGGAAGTTTTAGTTGGTTCCAGCCGTTCTGCATCCATTGATCCCAGACTATTGTGCTTTCTACTGTAAAGGTTACTGGCTGTGCCGGCTGATAGTTTCCAGCTTCATCTGTTGCATCTGCGCATAATGTTAGCTCTGCTCCATTTTGATATTTGTATATGTCGATGTATGCGACGTAGTAGTCCTCCGTTTCATCAAGCTGTACATCATACCATAATGTCGGCACATCTCCTCCGCCGGGTATCCATAGTTTCACATCAAGGTTTTCCCATGATGTCATGTCATCATATGCATGTATTTTTACCTCGAGTGTTCTATTGTTTTGTGTTGATCCCTGTTCTGGATAAGTTATCCAAATGTGTGGATCAGACTCATCATAGTTGTCTACAAGAACCATTATTGGATCAGAATATCCTGTGTTTCCGGCTTCATCAGTATCTTTGATTTGTATACTGTGTGTTCCATCATATTCCATTGTTGTATCCCATTCATATGGGCTTCCATCAGACACATATTCATTTCCATCGATCAAGACAATGGGGTTGTCTGATTCATATCCAGTGAATTCTATGTCCACTATGCCGCTTACGATTGTTCCACCAGAGGGACTTGTTATTTCTATGTCTGGTGGTGTGTTGTCTATAGTTATCCCATCATATGATGGTGTTGAGGGCGTTGAATGTCCAAAGTAGTCATAGGCAGTTACATATACACGATAGTTTCCATCCTCGTACTCTGTTGTATCGAGTATGCCACTATATGGTGGGTTGTAATCTATTGCAAATGTTATTCTCGGCTCCCCAGTTGGTTTTATCTCAAAAACCACTTTTTCCACATCAGATGCATCTAGGTCTGATACATTGTATTGTATCACACCGCTTACTAGTCCATAGGTGTTTATGTTGAAATCATCTGGCGGTTCTGTGTCGATCTTAAACCACCATGTGTCAGACCACTGTCCAGGTACTCCATTGTTGTCTCTAGCAGCCACGTGCCAGTAATATGGAACATTATCCTCTAAACTATCCCAGGAGGTATCATAGGAGGTCTCATCTGTGATTGTACTCACAAGTGGGCTTAAGAAATCGATGTTGTCATCCAACTCTAGTATATAATCAGTTGCTACATCTACTTGGTTCCATCTTAAAACAGGTTTATATCCAATATATGCTCCATCTACTGGTTCCAGCAGTGTAGGTGGATTCAAACTACCTGATGGTCCATGTACAATAAATGTTTCATTGTCCAATGCATAGTTTCCAAGGCAATCGGAGGCCTTCACCTCAAGATAATGTGTGCATCCTTCTGAGAAGGTGAAATTGCCGGTGTACTCTATCCAGTCACTCCAGTTGCCCATATACCATATTCTGTATTCTATCTTGTCGAGACCCACGGCGCATGGTTCTTCATGGTCAACAGCTGATAGGTTGATCTCAGTATCTGTTGTCACCCACCATGTTTCGTTGTCATCAGTAAAGCTTGGTTCGCCAACAATTTTTATTATCTCAGGAGGTGTATCATCTACTCTGTGGAACTGGGATTTTGTTTCCTCAGTATGGTTGAACTTATCGACTGCATACCATTCTATTTTGTGGTAGCATTCCTCTGTGAAGTTGAACTCTACATGATCGCTATATACGGTCATCCAGCTGCTGTATTCTCCTGGTTCAAAAACATTGTTCTGATTTTCATCCCATGCGATCCGATAATGTATCTCCCTTATTCCAACTCCACATTGTTCAGGTAGATCATGTGCATCTAGGGATATCTTGGTGTTGGTTGTCACCCAGTATCCATCTCCGCATTGTGGTGTTCCAACTGTTTTAACCGTGTTAGGTGGTTGTTCATCTAGATAAAATGTTTCATTGTGCCATCCACATGTGGGGTATCTGTTTCCAAGGTCATCCTCTACATAGAACTCTAGATAGTGTGTGCAGTTGCCAGATAGATGTATTTCTTCACTCAATGTTCCAGTTGATTGATATCTATGGTAGATGTCTGACCATTCACCATTGTACCATATCCTATAGTATAGATGTACAGATTCTGCTAGACAGGGATTTGTTCCATTGTCTGTAACATTTATCCATATAGGTGTTCCGCTGGTCACATAGTAGTCATCCTCTGATCCAGGTGCTGGGAAACTAGGTGTTCCAACCTCTTTGACAACATCTGGAGGTAGATCATCCACGTAGAAGGTCTCATTGTCCCATCCACATGTGGGGTATCTGTTTCCAAGGTCATCCTCTACATAGAACTCTAGATAGTGTACACAGGTTCCCTGTAAATGTATTTCTTCAGTAAGTGTTCCACTTGGAACATATCTATGGTAGATGTCTGACCATTCACCATTGTACCATATCCTATAGTATAGATGTACAGATTCTGCTAGACAGGGATTTGTTCCATTG
>QMSS01000119.1 GCA_003649715.1 Thermoplasmata archaeon | reverse complement strand
GTTAGTTCCATAATTATAAAGCTAAGTTTTATATATTTAATAAACTTTTTCCTTCTTGCGAGCCGACGCCGATTGAATATAACGTTTTGCGGACATACGAAGTTGGCGAAGGTAATTTGGGTGAGGGATGAAAGCTTGGACCAGATACCTGCTTGTTAGGCGACGTCGTAAGATTAAGTTTCATTGCTCAATTACCTCTTTCTGACCATCTCTTTGGAACTTAAAAGATCCCCATTTTTGAGCATATACACACGGGTGTATTCAGGAAATTCAAAATATGAAGAAGTAAATCCTTGGATAATCTGTTTCTCACTTAGTACTGTCCATACTAATACTAAATTTTCTTTATCAAGGAAGTCTTCCATAAACCTCCTCTCAACTAGCAATGAGTAAGGACCAGACACGTATGCTGAAGGGAACATAAACACAATGGAACTATTGATTAAATAACTTCCTATTCCATCCCATATGAGATCAGCCTTTAAGAAAAATTCTCTCGCGGGAACTTCAATACTCAAACTTTCGTTTATAGATTCGTCGCGTATTTTTTCATATGAAAGTGTATTAGATGTTGGGAGTATCTTGAAATTCTCATCATGATAATCATTAATTTCTTTCCATTCAGGAGACTCTTCAAAAAATCTTTTATATGGAATGGCCCAAGGATATTCTCCTATAAAATTCTCATAAATATCAAAGCCTTCTGGCATACGTATTTCCATGAAATTTTGGGTTTTAAGCCATTCCCAAAATTTCCTATAACCTCTTTTAGGAACTAAGTAACTTCTAATCTGCATCCAGATTAATCTATACGGAAACTCGTCTTCCTTTCGAGAAGACCATTCCGGAAAAGTTAGTAATACATAATATTCCTTCCCGGTTCTAGGTTCTGTAACCAGAAGCATTCTACTTGAATCCGGAAAGTCATAAATATTTAACCACTCAGAATCAGATATATTTCTGTATTTTTCAAAATCATATTCTAGCGGAGACCACCACGATTCCTTTTTAGAGGTAAAATTTGCTCGAATCAAAACAGTTGGATCAATATTTTTTAATTCACGTCCGTAAAAATTATGTATAGACTTTATCCAAGGCTCATCCTTTACTTCAAAATTATCTGACACCATGCCAATCAAACGATGTAATGCAATCCATTGGTATTTTTTGCCTATACGTTCAGCCCAAGATGGTCTGCCTCTGCCAGGTCCATATTGAGAGATTATATGCATATCAAAACTGCCATGTCGATCAATATCGTATCCTATTTCTTTAAATATAATTTTTACCGCAAGATTACTTAAATGTTGAATTGTAATATCCTTAGTATCCCATATATCCAAAGCGCTTTGGAAAATGTATCTTCCGAAGTCTCCATACCAATTGCCTCTTAAAGTAGTATATCCAGGCTGCATAGAATCAATCAACTGTTTTATGGCTATACTATTTTGGTGATCTTTAAAAGAATCTTCTAAGGCTTTAATTTCTGAATCCGATGGCAAAGAATTTGGCCATTTGCTACCATAAGGAGGACGAAAATCCTTTGGATTAATATTGGCAGGTAATACTTGTTTTTCCATAGCCATTTCCAAGATTGCCCTTCCGTAATCTCTTACCATCACATTGGTAGGAATATTTTCTTTATCTTCGAACAGTATTTCAAACGCCTCTTTTGCAACATTCGCTAACGCTTTAACATTCCTAGACCTTATGAGTGAACCGTAAGCTGCTGCAAGTAATCTTTCAAGTATGTAATCATCATCCACATAACGAAACTTATCCAGAATTTTTCGCCATAAATTACAATGTGGTTCCATTAATCTAACAATTGCTTTAGTAGCATTATCTCTTACCCTACGATCTGAGGCTGATAAAAACCATCCTAGAATGGTAACCCATAAATTTATTACTTCGGGAGATATATCTTGAGGGTTTACTTTAAAAGACCACTCTATTAAACGCCTTACACTTCTTTTTTGGTCGTATTCTAAATGTAAAAGGGGGGCCAACCAGGCATCTCGTGAAGACATACTATTCTGGGATGTAATTCGATGAAACCAATCTGCATTAAGTGGATGCTCTGGATGAGTACTTTTTGATAATACCATATCCATTGCGTTGACAAAAGTTTCTTTATTCTTTAATGCCTGTATGACAAGTTGTTTTGTGGTCTCGGTAATAGAAGACGGTTTCCGCCAGCGTATTGACTCAGTTGTTAAAGAAATAATTAGGCTACTTGTTCTTCCGTGAATAACTTCATTTAATTCTAAATTGAATTTTTCAGGAATTAAAACTGCTAAAGCTTCAAGTAGTCCTTTATTATCATTTAAGTTCTCAGTGCTAAAGTATAATAAACCGTCTGGTTGAAAGGCTTTTCTTAATTCTTGGATAGCTTTTATTTCATCCAGAAATTTCTGAGCAAGTAAGAAGTCTCCTAATTTATCAAAACTGAACAAAATCACATCTTGATTGGCTATTCTATCTTCGCGTAATAAATTCTCTTGAATCAGAGTTTCTAAGAGAGACTTAGAACGCTCCTGATATGGCCACAATTTAAGACATACATCTTTTGCTTCATTCCAATTAAGCCATCTTCTTCTCTTTCTTTCCATTTCTTCCACAATCCCAAAAACCGCTTTTCTGACTAATCTTTCGTTTGGATGATAGTTAAGATTTTTTGATATTTTGTCCTCTTTGCCTTTAAGAAAATAGTTCACAAGTTCACTAAATGGGACCAATTCATTAAAGATTTTGTCAATTTCACTATCCTTTAGCTCTTTCAAAGTTTCGCAAAAAAGTTTAAGAAACAAAGGATTGGAAAATTCAGGCTGTAAAAGAGGTACTACGGGACCAGGTAGTTGATAATATTTGAAAAACTCTGCACTTGCTTCAAACTCAACGTTATCAAAGCCTTTATGTTCTATTTGGGAAATTTCTAATCCCTCTGGAAGCACAACATCAAGATAAGTTGATCGACAAGACAAACATAACTTTAACCATTTATATTGCTTTACATCTTCAATTACACTCTTTAAATATCTTCTCCAAAAATGATGGGGTATTGTTTCATTTAAAGCATCTATAAAAATTATTACAGGATATCCTGAAGACTCTCCTATAGTATCAAGAGCAGTTAAAATATCGTCTTTTGATAAATTAGGAGATAAACCTAATAATTTTCTGATCTGTTCCCATGGTTCTTCGTCTGTGAATTGTTCTCCAAATAGAACTATGCTTTTAAGATTTCTTTCTAAACGCATTAAAGCAATATCACAGATTGCGTGAGTTTTCCCTATGCCTGCAGGCCCGATAATTAACATGATATCTTCAAACATAAGCTCATATAATTCAGTCCATTCTTCTATCTCTTTTAGTTTTTCAATAGTTTCTTTTGATAAATCATAATTAGCTGTTGGAAAGCTAACCATATATTCAGCCATAAACTGACGAAATGGAACAGATTTAGCACTTCCTTTACCATGCTTTTTTTCTACCTCCTCTTTGAATTGTTCTTTAAGAGTACTAGCTATTTCTTTTGCAGACTTTATAAGATTTTTCAGTTGGAAAATTGTCTCTTTATTTTTGCCATTAGCAACAATTTCTTCTATTTCTTTTAAGGTATTAGATAGTTTTTCTACCTCCTTAATATTCTCTTTGGAAATTTCTGGAGTTATATTATGCTCGCTTTGTTTTGTAGATAAGGCTGAGCTCCATCGCTTAAAAAGTTCTTTTATATCTTTAGTTTTTTGATTTATTTCTTTTTCCCAAAAAGAAGTCTTTCCAAATGCTTCAAGATATTTATAGATTGGGACTTCCACCTTGAGATAAGGAGAATATCTAGGCTCTGCTGTCTTTAAAGTTTTATCAATGTGATTTTTGAACCAATTTTGATCTAAGAAAGTTTTATTAAACCAGAATTTTATTCTACTCGAAGCATTTTCAATAGATAGAAGACAGTCTATTAAGGTTGTCTTATCCCATAATATAAATTTGACAGTCATTCCCTTTTCTTCAGCTAATTTTTTCCATTTCTCTTTGTATTTTTCAAATCTTTCACTTTCGCTTTTACCTCGCCTTGTAGGTCCGGTTAAATTAAATGGTAGACAAATGAAATATTTTGTTAATTTATGATGAATTTCTAAAGCTGTCTTAAATGATTTATCAAGCTGAGGTTTAGCATCTTTTAAACTAAATACATACTTTGCCTGCCATCCCCATTCTTCACCATTTGGAAGCCGCCATACACATTCAACTCCACCATCACCTCCTGCTCCTCTATAACGATAGAATTTACTGTTTTGAGGAATATTTTTATATCTATATGCTAATTGACAGCAAAATTCTTCAAAGGCCTCATGCGGACTACCATTAAATATCCGTATAGTTCTGAAATCGATATAACTATTGCTCATTTATTTCAACCTCAAAATGTCGCCTAACTCGTGTATATCCGCACCATGTTCAGATATACTACCTTTGTCTGAATGTCGCCATCCCGTTATTTTACCAAATGTTTTCATTCTTAACCTCCTCTTTGCTTAACACTACAGGTAGTTTTTTATCCTTCCTCTGTCGCTTCACCTCATAAATAAATCTTTTCTTTAAAACATTCCCAAAGTAGAATTTCAGAACATTGATGATTATATTAAGTGTTGATGTGAAAACTTTCCTCTGAT
>QMSS01000118.1 GCA_003649715.1 Thermoplasmata archaeon | reverse complement strand
GCACGGTTTATACGGTACTCAATGTCCTTTGAACGTAGTAGAACTGTGCCAGGCATGGCGACAACACCAAGCTTAAACATGCCGATGAGAGCAACATACCACTCGGGTATACTTTGAAGAATCACAAGAACTCTGTCACCCTTTTTAACACCAATGTTTCTAAGAACATTTGCAAACTGATTAGAAAGAACCTTCAGATCATAGAAGGTATGATACCTTGCTTTTTCACCACTTCGATCTATAGATATCAATGCTAGCTTGGTTCTATCCTCAGCCCATTGATCTACCACATCGAAACCAAAATTGTAGTATTCTGGCACCCTCCATCTAAACTGATTGTACATTATCTCATATCTATCCTTCTTCCTAACAGATGAGTCTATAGCGGTTTTAGATTCTTCCAAGATTTAAAGCACCTCCTCCATTTATTTTTTCAGATCTTTTTTCCTCTTAGTTTTTTTATAGTCCAAGTCTTTTTGCGATAACCATGCGTTGCACCTCGGATGTTCCCTCACCTATCTCGCATAGTTTAACATCTCTGAAGAACCGCTCCAATGGCCTGTCACGCATATATCCATAGCCGCCATGTATCTGAATAGCCTTCCTGGTGGCTCTCATGGCCATCTCAGATGCAAACAGTTTAGCCATGGCTGCTTCCTTGGTAAATATTTCTCCTTTTTCTTCTAAAAAGGCTGCACGATATACCAGTAAACGTGCTGCATCTATCTCAGTGGCCATATCAGTGAGCATCCATTGAACCGCCTGAAACTTGGATATGGGACGTCCAAACTGTTTTCTCTGTTTTGCATATTCTATACTTTCGTCGAAAGCTCCTTGTGCTATTCCTACAGCCATAGCGCCTATAGCTGTACGTCCACGGTCAAGAATGTTCATTGCGCCGATAAAACCCATGTTTAACTCGCCAAGAAGATTCTCCCGTGGTATTCTGCAGTCTTTGAATATGAGCTCAGCAGTTGTGCTGCCACGCAACCCCATTTTATCCTCCAAAACCCCGTACTCAAAACCAGGAGTGTTTTTTTCAACTATGAATGCACTAATACCTTTTGCACCCTTGTTTTTATCGGTTTTAGCCATAACTGTTACCACCTCTGCGATGTTACCACTGGTGATGAACTGTTTTGTACCATTTAGAACCCATTCATCTCCCTCGAGAATCGCTGTTGTCTGAATAGATGCTGCATCTGATCCCGCATTGGGCTCAGTGAGAGCCCATGCTGCGACTGCTTCACCACTAGTGAGCCTTGGAAGATATTTTTTCCGTTGTTCCTCAGATCCCTTTTCATAGATGTGTCCTATACCTAGGGAGTTATGTGCTTCAACGATAATGCCTATAGATCCTGATATACGGGAGATCTCCTCCAGTGCAATCATATAGCTGATCCTGTCAATGCCTGCGCCACCATATTTTTTTGGGACAGTCATTCCCATGAGACCATGTTTCCCCATTTTTTTGATAAGATCCCATGGGAAACTATCTTTTTTGTCAATTTCCGAGGCAACTGGTTTAATGTGTTTTTCAGCGAATTCTCTAACAGTTTTTCTAAAAAGTTTTTGTTCAGATGTCAGCTCAAAGTCCATGGTAGAAACCTCTTTATTTTAGGTATCTGTGATACTGTTTGGGGTCTAAATATTTTATCATAAACAAAGAAAAAAATTTTGGTTTTTTTATTTTTTTTGTTTGTTATCTACATAAACCTTGTTTTTTCGAAATATTTATATATTCATAAACATAATATTTTCCTATTGTTTGGACCATTTATCATTTGGGAAGAAGGGGAAGACATGATGGCAGGAAAAACGATGCACAGTAGGAAACATGTTTTTTATGAGGTTGTTTTAGCTGTTTTTGTTGTTGTTTTGATGTTGACTCAGAGTATAATAGGTGTTGTGAGTACAAATCTCAGTGGATATTATAGTTCTATCAGTGTAGATAGGACAGATATTGGGAAAAAAATAGTTGTTCCATTGGGCAGTCCCCCAGAGAGTAATGGTGGTGTGTCTGTTGTTGAGGCTAAATCTTTGTTGGACCTGGGGCATGTTTTTCTGCTGGATGTACGTGATCCTGGTTTGTATCATAGGGGTCATATTGTAGGGGCTGTTTCTTTTCCTGTTTCTGAGGTTGGATGTGATTCCTGTCTGCAGAAGACGTTGATGCAGCATAGAAATGATACCTTGCTTGTGTATGGTGATGATGATTCTATTAGCCGGCGTATATGTGATGTTTTTGTGAAAAAGGGTTTTGATCGTGTTTATTATTTGGTTGGTGGTTTTGATGCTTGGAGAAACAGGGGTTTGCCTGTGTCTGTGCCATCTGATGATGACATGGTTTTTGCTCGTATAAATCAGAGTCTGGATGATGGTAAACCTGTTTTTTTGTTTTTTTATGTCCCATGGTGTGGTTATTGTAAGAAGGAGATGCCTATAGTCCGTGATTTAGAGGAGGTATATGGTGATTACATTGTTTTTTTGTATGTTGATGTGGAGGAGCATCCTGTTTTAAGTCATTTTTTTGGTGTGTATTCATTTCCGACAATGTTTTTGATAACTGATAGGAAACATATGGGGGGCTATGTTTATAGAGTTTTTAGGGGGCTAACTGGGGGAGAAAAACTCTCTAGTTCTTTTGATCAAATACTTGGATACTCCGAGGAGCTGTGTTTTTTAGATGATGATAAGAAGCTGGAGGATGATGAGGAAGAAGATCTGTCTAACATTGGTAACATTAGTGGTATGGGTAATGGCTCTAGGGGGGTGAAAACGCGGGATGAAGTTAGTAAGCAGCCGGAGTTTTCGCCGCATCGTATAGATCCAACGCAGCCTGTTGATTTGGTTGTAAAGGAGGATGTTAGTCTGTATAATGGAAATCTGTTTTTGACATATCCTCTAAAGGGGTTGCCTGGTAGAGCTGGTATGGATGTTGGTTTGAGTTTGAAGTATATGGGTCATGGTAGGAGTAATTGCTATAGGCCTGATAAGAATGGTAATTCTTTGTTGGAGTATCCATATTATGGTTGCCAGATGGTCCCTGGGCCGTTGGGTGAGGGATGGAGTTATCACTATGGTTTTATTTATCGTGATGCAAAGGAGACCGCGGATATTGGGGATGATGAGTATTATGTGGTTATGCCCTCTGGTGAGAGGGAGAAACTGGTTTTAGTGGAGAGGTATTTGGATTATGATTTGTTTGATACGAATATAACTCATTTGTGGAGGATTAAGGCATACAAAAGTTTGGATGGTACGTCGGTGGATTATAGGAGTTGGCTGATTGTAGATTCTAGTGGTAAAAAATATTTTTTTGAGCATGAACGTATGATGATATATCAGGATTTGTTTCATCAGGGTCAGAGTTATTTTGATTATGGTAAAAAACTGGATTATAGATGGGATTTAACACGGATAGAGGATGTTTTTGGAAACCAGGTGGAGATAGAATATGAGGATCTGGTTTATCCATTGGACTCGGGTATTGCGAGTAGATATGAGCTGTATGGTGAAGAGGCTTTAGGTACGTGGCCGTATACTAGTGGTTTTGGTTATTTAGGTGGGCAGTCTGGGACATATTATACGGTGTGGTCTGATATAAAACGTATATACAATGGTGTTGGTCATTACTACAAGTTTTATTATAGGGATGTTGAGCAGAACATGGTTGTTCCCTCGTTGGATCATGCTATTTTGACATCTAGTAGTTATAGAGATGATCGAAACCTTCCATGTGGAGGATATCATGATGTTGGTGCTGGGAATCCTATTCCGGATAGTTATACTTATGATTATCCGGTTAGCAACCATCTTGAGAATTATACTGGTAACTGGGTGTGTAGTGGTATAGAGGTAGAGGGTGATGATGGTGCTTTGTGGTATGGTTTTAAACTGGAGTCATCACAGTTTGTATGGAGCTTGTCCTCTGGCCTAGATGATCCTGTTGTTAGTACTATAAAAACATATTTTCCTCCAGAGGAGTTGGAGGATGGATATTATTCTTTTGAGATAAAATATCATATCTCAGGTTTTTCTGGCTGTGAAAACTCATTTGTTCGGATCAGTATAGCAACACAGAGATATGCTGGCAACACCAATGAACCTCCTTATACTGGTGTGTTTTATGGTGATGAAATCACTCATGTTGCATCTGTTGTTCATAACCACAGTAATGCTCCTGGTCAGTCTCAGTCTCTATTTCTAACGTTTTATCTTGATAAAACACTGTATCCTGATGGATTATGGCTTATGATAGAGGCAGATCAGATATTCTCAGGATACAGTTTATGTGGTTTTCCTTTGACGATATATGTTGATGATATAAATTTTGAGAGATTGACACCTAGGATACTTGACAAAATAGTTGTTGACACAGTACCATATTGGACTCAGGCTTCGGAAAACAATTTGGTGTACAAGTTTGAATATAATGAGTCTTTTGAGGTACCCATAGACAATGATGGTCTTGATGGTCTTACTAGAAAGATACATGTGTTAACCAGTATAACGCCGATAAAACATGGAAAATTTCTTGCGAGGGATGATGTTGTTGTTGCTGAGCTTCCATCAACAAGGTTTTCATATTACACTATGTCTGATGGATGGCGGAAGAAGACTGGTTTGCTGAGAAAGATAAGATATTCAACTGGGGGTACTACGGTTTATGACTATGAATATTTTCATATAAATGCGAATG
>QMSS01000117.1 GCA_003649715.1 Thermoplasmata archaeon | reverse complement strand
CAAAGGAATGATAAAAAAGTCTCTAAGTCTAAGGGTGGATAGAAAAGGTTTCACATATGTGCTTGAGCTTATGATAGCCATTGGTCTAACTATAGCCTTATTGCTAATATTCTTTATATCTGCAAACAATTTCTACAAGATATATGATAGACCCGATATCGACATGCATGCTAAGAGCATCGCTATATCAGAAATACTTCTGAGCACTCCTGGAGAAAACCTTGTATCGAACCCGATCTGGGAAAACGATCCGGAAAACACAAGTATCTTAGGTCTTGGCACCTCCCCACTGATAGAATATGGTGTGATACATGTTGATGAGCAGGGAAACACAGAGACATTATCTAGATACAGGTTTATGCAGCGAGGGACCCCAGATAGTATGCAGACATGTTTTCTGCCAGGTACAGAGGTTCTGATGGCAGATGGTTCCTATAAGAAAATAGAGAATATTGAAATCGGCGATGTTGTAAAATCCTTGGATGAAAAAACAGGAAATATTGTAAACAAAAGGGTGACAGCTGTCTTCCATCATACTCCTCAGGAGATGAATGCTGGTTATTATTTATTGATCAATGATTTTTTGGGTGTCACACCAAATCATATGATAAGGATTGAGGGTAGATGGATTAGTTTTGGAAAAATCCAGGTTGGAGATACTCTGGATGGAACACCTATTTTTTCGATAAAAAAGGTTTTTAGAAAAAAATCAACATATGATATTGAGGTTGAAGACACTCATAACTATTTTGTAAGACTATGTAGCTACAACATGTCTGTGCACAACAGTTTTTTGCCATCTGATGTAAATAACTGGAGACCATGGGTTCCAGTTAGTAAAACTATATATCCTAGTGATGATGTTTTTGAGCCATATGGAGGAGACTATTATGTGGAGTACACAGATCTCGGCAGCAGCAACCTATTGTATGAGATAAAAGGAAAAATCGATTACCCATATGCTGTACTTGATTTAGAAAAAATAGGGGGGCTTTCTCATAGGATCAATTACTCTGAAGCAAAGAAAATATTAGGTCTCAACACAAACACTGGGATGTATGATTTTAACATTGTTATACGTAATGAATCAACCATAATCCTCTCATATGGAACGGAACCATCAGGTGTTGTTGCATCTACAACGAGAAATGTTCTCATATATCACAGACCATATGTACATAATCTAAGCAATATTGAGCCGCCTTATTATGAAAAAGGACAGATAGTAGTTCAAGTGTTTCAACCTACGCTGATGGGCGAAACCTATTATTCTAATCTACCACCAGTGGTGAGTAATCCCTGGCCTCCGGATGGAGCAACGAATGTGTCACCTAGCTCAAGTATGACATTAAGTGTAAATGTTTATGATCCCAACAATGATCTGATGGATATCTATTGGTACTGGTATAATACTTCCAACGATGAGTGGAAATTATTTGGTGTAAATCTATCTATATATAGCGGTAGATACCAGCAGTTTAACACCAATTTCACAGAATTTAATAGCACATACACATGGAGGATAAGCTGTACTGATGGAGAATACTGGCATAACAAAACATATTGGTTCACCACCGAGCTGCCTAATAATCCACCTACAATTTTTGATGAAACACCACATAACAACTCTATAGAAGTACCAGTAAATATCGGATTTCTATCTGTAAACATAAGCGATCCAGAGGGAGATCTTTTCAACTGGTCTATTGAGACATCACCAGATGTTGGTAGAAGCAATGGTAGTTTATCATCCAACGGTACCAAAACATGTGTCTTAAACACATCTCTTAGCTATTTAACAAACTATACATGGTTTGTAAATGTAACAGATGTAGGAAGCGGTATATGGGTTAATAAAACCTATGTTTTTACAACAAAATCTAACTGGTGGGATCTCAACTGGAGTTACAGAAAACTCATTACTATTAATCATAGTCAGGTTGATGATGATCTGACAAACTTCCCAATCTTAGTATATAATTCTTCTGATGGTGATCTCAAAGACCATGCTAGGTGGAATGGATATGACATAGTATTTGTTGATTATTATGATAATACAACAAAATTAAATCATGAAATAGAACTGTTTAATCATTCAAATGGAGAGATAGTAGCCTGGGTGAATGTCACACATTTAAATTCAACTAGGGACACTAAGATATGGATGTATTATGGAAACCCATCTTCTCCAGATCAGGAAAACGTGACAGGTGTTTGGGATTCTCACTACATAATGGTGCAACATTTGAATGAAAACGGGAATACATACTATGATTCTACGGGATATGGGATCAACGGAAATGCATCCTCTGGTGTATCTAGATGTTGGGGAAAAACTGGATACGCTGCCTACTTTGATAGAGAAGATGGAGCAGATTGGATCAACTGCAGTAACAACCCGCTCTTAGATACCTCATCAATAACTGTAGAGGCATGGTTCAACAAATCACCATGTGGGGATCCTGCGCCACATGAGTTCTGTATAATATCAAAAGGATATCCATATTGGTATATTATGGATCCATATAAAAATAAGAGAGATTGGTCATTGACATATTATTGCTATAATCTTAACTATGGGCTGTACTGGATTCTTCATAATGAGACGAGTGGTATATTTCCTATTACATACGCTAGATTCATTACAGTTATATCTGATAATCGATGGTATTATGGGGTGGGAAGCTGGAATGGGACCAAATACTATGGCATGCCACAGCCACAAGAAGTATTTCTAGATGCTGCAGAAGGAATTTCATATTCCGGTGTAGAGAAACTACGTACAGGCCAATCTGTATACATCGGTGGAGGCAGTATTGTGCCTTCGGTTAATTATAACTTTCATGGCCAGATAGATGAGGTAAGAATATCAAATATTCAACGTAGTGATTCCTGGATAAAAACAACGTATAACACTATAGGTACGCCAAATCAGTTTTTAAGCTTTGGTAGAGAGGAACAAAAACCCACATGATCCAACATACAAGTTATAGGAGAGCTTTGGAGATATGAATACAATAAAGTTTATCCATAATGAGTATGGCGTAAGTGAGACTATATCTGCGATAATGGTGATACTGATAGTTACCTCAACTATTAGCGGCATACTACTATGGGGCATACCATACATAGAAGACATCAAAACAAATGCTCTCCAAGAAAAAGTTTTCAGTCAATTCAGCATAATAGCAGATTCTGTTCAGGATATGATTCAGGATGAATCTAATACCAGCAGGATATATCCAGTAAGTATTGATGATGGAACAATCGATGTGGATTCAACAGGTGATAGACTTATATTGATATGCTGGATGGAAGGAGATGACGTTAATATATCTGGGTTGGATGATAATGATGAAAACTTTGTGGAATATGGTGGAGATGTGGTTCTTAGCTCCGTCAAGGGTTATTGGTTTGATGAGGACCCTATGTTACGTTTTGTTGCATCTGACGATGTCACAGCTGTTGACCGACATGGAAATGCCTATGCCTACCTCAGATTTAATATTACTCCACTTCAGAAGATTGCTAGACAAAAACATATAAAAATAGTTTCTGCTGAGCTTAGACTATTTCCATCAGAGAGTCTTCTAAACAGCGGCTATGTATCTATTTGGAATATAAAAAACAGATTTTGGCGAGAAAACTGGGATGTAAAAAAGCTAAATGGTCTCTCTCTTAAGTACATAGGGGAAAAAATGTTTTCTACACATCATGGTTTTTTACAGATCAATGACCTGTTAGATGCTTTTCTTGAGGAATATAAATCCAACAATAGTAGTTTTTATTCCATCATACTTGGAACTGCAAAACCCGCTGGGGAATCTCTATGGCTTAGTCTTAACAAAAACATGGTTTTTGTCGGCAATGCCTTTGGACGAGTAATATCCTTTTATTCACATGAAACCAAACATAAGCCTGAGCTTATTATAAACTACATTGATCTAGGAGATATAAGAGCAGAAAAAAAGGATTCAAAGTCTTCCTGCGGTGCTGAGCACATAAGGGTTTATCATATCAGTCCAACAAAGATGTATCATCCATATGACACTACTTCTATCCACTGTACAGGTAATGACTATGATGGCAACGAAAAAAATAGATGTCAGTACCATATTGTTCCAGCAGTAGATAATTCTTATCAGTGTTATGAGTTTAATGGCTCATATTATAAGGCATTTTTCAAAAAAGAACCATTATCATCGGACTGCACTGGGTTGGTTGCTATTACAAGCCAGAGGTACTCTGTAGAATATAGGCCTGGAGATCAGCTAAAGTACATGCTGCATGATGAGGGAAGAGTTTTATATGAATCTGTTGCATCCAAATGTTTGCCATATAAGGTTGATGTGGATGGCAACCAGATAGTATATATTGATATATATGGGGAGGGTATCGATCTTCGATACACATGTTTGGACAAAGTTTTGAAAGAAGAGTTGGTTATAAGGAATAGATCATCGCTTCCTCAGACAACTTTTCCTATTAATAATACAACAGCGAATCTAGTTTTTATGCATCATGTATATGCATATAATATAGATACGCATGAAAAAATGAAGATCATCCACACTGGAAAAAACCAAACAACAACAATACTACAAAACAACACAACACTAACAACCACACAGCCAATACACCTCACAGACAAAAAAGGAAACATACAAATAAAAATACTAACACCACTAAAATGGCTAAACAATCCAAAAACAAAATACCCCATATACATCGACGACACCACCAAATATTATGATGGAGGCATAGAT
>QMSS01000116.1 GCA_003649715.1 Thermoplasmata archaeon | reverse complement strand
CCTTGAAATGTTGTAAACCTAGTTTTGAATAATCGAGATGGACACGGAATGCTTTTATGATATCGTTTTTGATTAAATTTTTTATTCTATAGTTGATGGTTTGTGATGAGCAATCAAGTTTTTCTGCTAGTTCTATGAGTGGTGCTCGTGCATTTATTGCTAGTTCGTTTAAAAGCTGATGGTCTATTTTATCTATTTTGACAGTTTTTTCATCGCATGTTATCCTGTAATGTTCTCTGTCAGATTTGTCAAGCTCATTTGGTAGTAAGTAGGTTTTTTTGTAGTCAATGGCCTGAATGTACAAAGAGATTGTTGCTTTTGCAAAATAGTTTTCAAACAGATCAAGGGTTTTGTTCCAAAACCTGTAGAATTCATAAGAATTATTGACCCATAGGATGACTACTAGATCAACTCCGCCGCCTCGAACTGATATGACTGCCCATGCGTTTTTATAATTCACAAAGTGTTGGATTATCTCATTTTTTTTATCAATGCTTACAAACTGGAAGGTAATGTATATTCTAAATACTTTATATCCTAGTTTGAATGTGTTTATGGCTGTCCAGAAGTTTTTGATGATTCCTTCTTCTTGCATTTTTTTGATTCTGTATGATACTACGTCTTTTTTGAGTCCAACTTTTTTTCCTATTTGTGTGTTTGTTTGTCTGCAGTTTAGGTCTAGTTCGTATAGTATTTTTCGGTCTTTGAGATCTATTTTGTACATATCCTTCTTTTCAAAAAACATGTATTTATAATGTGTTTTTTAGTATTTTTGCATCCATATACGTCTTTTTTGGGTCCAACTTTTTTTCCTATTTGTGTGTTTGTTTGTCTGCAGTTTAGGTCTAGTTCGTATAGTATTTTTCGGTCTTTGAGATCTATTTCGGTACATCATCAGTTCTTTTTTTTCAGTTTGTCTATTCCACAATTTTTTTTTCCAGTCTCCTTGTTTGTTTTGGGTTAAATATTTAAGGATGGGTTTGATTTATTGAAAAAAAATATGGTTTTTGAGGGATGGGATGGACAAACTGGGGTGAAAAATGGTGATATGAGTAGAAGCGTTCTGATTTTGTCTACGCCATTTGCTGAGACCGCTATTCCATCGATACAATTGGCACTTTTAGAAAGTTATCTAAAAGAACGTGGCGTGTATGTAAAAACAGGGCATCTCTATCTAAAAGCAGCTGATTTTTATGGTTTGAAGAACTATAATTTTTTGATTAGCTATCCTAATAGCCCATATGTTGCTCAGATGGTTTTTTCCAAATATGTTTTTCCCACTCATTGGAAAAACACCATAGACAGGTTTAAAGAATATTTTAACAAACGTATACTACCCCAGATGGAGGAAAAAAAGAGGGAAAACAATGATAATGTGAGTAGTGATGGCAGTGTTTTTGATTTTGACTGTTATGTTCAACGTACAGACATGTTTTATGAATGGGTTGTTAACAATGTAGATTGGCGTTCACATGACATAGTTGGTTTTACATTGAACTATGGTCAGTTTCTGCCATCATTGGCTTTTGCAAAAAGGATAAAAGAATTGTGTCCCGACAAAATGATTGTTTTCGGCGGCAGCAGAACAGTTGATATGCTAGGCATCAGAGTCTTAGAGGCTTTTGACTATGTTGATTTTGTTGTATCAGGTGATGGTGAAAAACCACTCTACATGCTTTCCATGGTAGATGATCCCAGTAGTGTACCTGGTTTGATGTATCGTAGAGGTGAAAAGATTTTTTGGAATAAAAACAATGATTCCAGTGTTGTAGATCTCAATACTTTGCCGATTCCATTATATGATCAGTTCTACAAAGACATGTCCATGGTATGTGATGAGATAAAACAATATTTCCAAGTCCATGGACGTCTCCCAGTTGAGATATCACGTGGATGCTGGTGGAAAAAATGCAGTTTCTGCAACCTAAACATACAATACAACAAGTATAGAGAAAAAAATGTTGACAAAATAGTGGAGGAAATCAAGTTTTTATCCAACAAACATAAAATACTATCCTTCCAGATAATTGGAAACACACTACCTAAAAAGAATTATAGGGTTTTATTCAAAAAAATCATGGAAACAAACATAGACCTCAACTTCTTTGTGGAAGCACGTGCTGGTGATCTCAAAAGCAATGACTACACATTGATGAAAAAAGCTGGTTTTAGTGCAATACAAACAGGTATAGAGGCCTTCAGTCAGAGTTATCTAAAAAAAATGAACAAAGGTGTACGTGTGATTGACAACATCGCAAGCCTCAAATTCTGTATGGAAAACAACATCGAAAATAGATACAACATCATCATAGGCTATCCTAATGAAGAAGAAATTGATTTCGAGGAAACAAAAAGAAATATACAGTTTATCAGACAATACATTGATCCACCGCGTATCAGCCCACTCATAGTTGGATACGGAAGCCCCATACATAAAAACCCGGAGAAATTCAACATCAAAAAACTAGAATATATGGAGATCGACAAAATCATGTTTCCCAGAGATGTTCTGAAAAAAAACATCAGTTTCTTCTACAGTTTCAAAAAGAAAAAAAAGATTCACAGCAATAGCAGCAAATGGAAAAAACTAGTATCCAGCTGGAAAAATGAATGTGAACAACAAACCAAACATAGTGGTGTATTTATCAACAAACCTGTGTTTTTCTATATGGATGGTGGGGGTTTCCTAAAAATATATGATAGAAGACATGCTGGTGCTATGCATATATATGTGCTTGATGAGTTGGAAAGAAAGATTTTTCTGTTATGCAAAGATATTGTTTCTCTTCAAGACTTGAAAAAAAATCTTCCAGATATACCTGAAAGCAAAATTTTGTCTATCCTGCAGATGTTTGAAAGGCAGGGGATTGTTTTTCAGGAAAACAATTTTTATCTAGCATTACCATTACAATACAGCAAAGTTATATGATACAAAAAAACCTGTTATTTTTCCTACAAAGTTAGGTGGTTTGATGGTTTTTTTTATTTTTGTGGGAATTTTTTGAAACAGGGCTTTATGTTTCTATAAATTATTTCTATTGTCTGAGGATTAAAAAAATATGAGTGGAAGTCTAAACCCACTGGGTGGAAGAATGCAGGACGATAGTAGTTACATGTATGATTGCATATCCACATACATATCCTGGTGCGAGAAAGACATTAATAATGATAGAAAATTGAGTCAAACTACTGGGAGAAACAACAAGCATATGATTAACTTTGCACCAACCAAACCAATTGAACAACTAAATGCACAGTCAGAAATCAAAATAGAAGAGATTAGAACTTTCTCTAAAGAATCGTCTAGGCAAACAGTAATGTTTACAAAATCATCATATAATATTTTTCATCCAACAGATTTTTTACTTACAGTTGCACCTAATATATCTAGGGATTTGATCTCATCTCAAAATTTTAATGAAATTCAAAACCTTGCAAAACATTTGAAAGAAGGTGTTACAAGTTTCTTTGGTTTTGAGTTTCACCTGGCATCATCTAAAGCTAGATCTGATTATCTTATTGCTGTTTCTTCTCAGAAGAAAGAACGTGAAGCATTGTTAAACGCCTTAGATAATTTGCCAGAGAATTTATCACAACAAAAAGAATGGCAACAAGTGCGGAGACTAACGGAACAATGGGTTAATCCAAATTCCATTCTTCACAATAACATTCTTGGACTTTGGTTAGAATTTGACACTTCAAATGAGGATATCGGAATACCTGTTCCAAATATATTTTTGCAAACTATTCCTTTAAGAATTGATACACCAGAAGATGTTGAAAAATGTATATGGGTGACAAGAGTTGCATTACCGGTTTTAACTGGTTCCAAAGTACCTGAACAGCTTGAAAATAAATTTATTGATGCACTGAAGAAACTACCGAAAGGAGCATCTGTTTTCCATGTTGCATCCATGCTTGCTAGGGGTGCTGAGGGTATGAGATTAATTATTAAAAGAATAAAACCTGAAGATATAGTTCCCTATCTTAAATCAATTGGATGGGAGGATTCTCAAGATAATGGTCTCACTGTGTTGTTAAACGATGTTAAAAAATTTTCAAATTGTATCCGTCTTCATATAAACATAGGTGACTACATTGATCCAAAGATTGGATTGGAATGTTTTATTTCACCAGATAGATATCATGAGGGTGAAGGATGGAATGAGTTTTTTAATTACCTAGTAAGTAAAAACATGTGTTTGCCTCATCTAAGCTCTGCATTGCTTGCGTTTCCAGGTGTGATCCAGGAAGATCAAACCGAGGAGTTTTCCCTTGATTCATATATGCCATCAGTAAAAATAGAGGGTAATAATTTTTCAAAGGCATTAGTTAGATACATTAGCCATGTAAAACTCTCATATGAGCCAGGTAGGCCTTTGGAGGCAAAGGCATATACTGGTGTGAGACTTTTTGGTAAACGACAATAAATTTATTTATTGATATTGAAAAAGATTAAATTTCTTATATTGAATTACCCTTGATCTAATAATATGGGGATATAAAATGAATTTTGCAACACTTGGCCATCTTATGTATGATAATGATATTAAGGTGATTCCTAAAGAATGGATCCATAATGAATGGATTTATTCTCCTCAGATAAATTTAAACACAGTAAAAGGGCAGATAACTGGTCTTGTCCTTACTGCAAAACAATTGATGGAACAGCCCATAGATCATGTGAGGAGGAAAATATTGGATTTAACAATTTTTCTTCAGGATAATTTTGATGTTGATCTTGTTCAGCTTGGTGCGCTTACTACTTCTGTTACTATGGGTGGTAGATGGCTTGTTGATCAGAAAAGGTATGGTGGTTTTGTTAATCATGGTGATAGTTATACTGCTGCTGTGACGTGTCAAGCTGTTTTTAAAGCATTGGATTTATTTGATAAACAGCCTTCTGATTTAGTACTTGCTGTTGTTGGTGCATATG
>QMSS01000115.1 GCA_003649715.1 Thermoplasmata archaeon | reverse complement strand
AGAGCTACACAAGAACTAGAAAAAGGAAATTTTGATGTGAGAACAAACATTCGAACCGGAGATGAAATAGAAGAGCTAGGCAATGCAATAAACAAAGCAACAGAGGCACTAGGCAAAATGGAGGAAGAAAGGAAGCAGATAGACAATGCAAAAACAGAGTTTCTAAGCATCACATCCCATGAGCTAAGAAGCCCAATGACGCCAATGAAGGCGCAGCTTCAGATGCTAGAAAAAGAATACTTCGGAAAACTAACAGAAGAACAAAAAAACAGCATATCGATCATCCTAAGAAATGCTGACAGACTAGACAAGATAATACTCGATTTCCTAGAAATATCAAGGATAGAAGCCGCTAGACTAAGATTCTCCTTCAAGAAAACAGATCTAAAAAAAACTGTTGAAGAAACAGTTGAACTAATGAAGGGATCTGCTAAAGAAAAGAACATAAGACTTATCGTAAACATCTCAGATGAACTTCCTATAATAGAGGTTGATCCAGATCGCATAAGTCAGGTACTACGAAATCTCATAGACAATGCAATAAAGTTTTCAGACAAAAACAGTGAAATCATAATCACAGCAAAAGCAGAAAAAGACCATATACTGTTCAGTGTAAAAGACCATGGAATCGGAATAACACCTGAAAACCAAATAAGAATATTTGAACCATTCTACCAGGTAGAAAAAACATTGAATAGAAAACATGGTGGAACAGGACTTGGACTTGCCATATGCAGGGGGATAGTAGAAGCGCAAAAGGGAAAAATATGGGTCGAAAGCAAACCATTACAAGGAAGCACATTCTACTTCACAGTTCCACTGAAACCTGTCAAAGAAATAGAACCAATCAAAATACTATTCTCACCAAAGAAAAACCTAGAAAACAAAATCAAAGAAGAATTCAAAGCAGCACTTGGACCCATGGGCATTGTAGAATTCAATGATCTTAAAAACAAAAATGCTCTATGGAAAAAAGACATATTTGAATACATAGACATGTTAAAAAAAGAGTGTATACTAACTGAAGAAAAAGGAGAAGAGTTCAAAAAAAACATCAACATCATTTTCGGTGACGAAAAAGAAAAAATAGAAAAAGACACATCCAATCAAAAAAATGAGAACAAACCCATATTCACACTACCTGGAAATCCAAATAAAAAGGATGTGATTCAGAAAAAATGAGATTAAAAGCATTATTAGTAATAATGTGCCTAGCCATCTCCATGATACCCATCGGTATAATAGGTGGTTTCAAAGGATTTCAATACACCACCCTCTTCCTAGTAGGAATCATCATCACAGTCACCTTCTTCGTCTCACTGATTATATCCTTCCTAATATCTCGTCCACTAGAAAAACTCACTAAAAACATAGATGAGATAAGCAAAGGAAACCTCGATGTTGCCCTAGAAAAAAGCGAGATATACGAGATAAACAATCTAACAAACTCCTTAAACCGCGTCTTAGCTAGCCTCAAGCTTGCCATACACAAAGTCGGTGTAAAAAAAGGAGAAATATTTGAAGAAACCGTAAAAGCTAAGGAAGAAATTGAAGAAAAATACAAAGATCTACTAGAAAACCTAGACGGATGGACATGGGAAATAGATGAAGATGGAACAATAAAATCCTGTTCCCCAAAAATTACGGAAATACTAGGTTACCAACCCGAAGAAATCATTGGAAAAAACATCCTCGAACTCATGCCACCACATGAAACAAAAAACATGAAAAACATCCTCAACAAGATAGGAAAAAAACCAGAGCACTTCAGACTAGAAAACTGGTACCTACATAAAGATGGACACAAAATATGCATCCTAACCACAGGCACCCCCATATTTAATAAAAATGGAAAACTTCAGGGATACAGAGCTATAGATAGAGACATCACCGAATACAAACAAATGGAAGAAAAAATAAAGGAACTAAACAACAGACTAAAAGATAAAGAGGAAAAAATACAGAGTCTTCTAAACGAATGTGAAAAACTGAAAAAAACATCCATCACTATAGACAACCTAGGAGAAAAATGGTTGGAAAACAACCTCGAATCAATATTTATCTTCGACGAACAAGCAAACATCATTGACTGCAACGAAAATATGCATAAAAAATTAGGATACACCAAAGGAGAGATGCTATCACTAAACATAACTGACTTCGATGCACTTCTTCAAAACAAAGATGATATCAGAAAAAAAATAGATGAAATAAAAAAACATGGTAGTATAAGCTTCAAAACCATACATAAAAGAAAAGATGGATCAGCAATGCTTGTAAGCGAAACCATGCAATACCTAAAAGATACAAACAGATTTAGATGTATTGTAAGAGAAGACACAATATAAATATAAAAAACCTCCTAATCCCCCCTTGCATATATCTTTCCGTATCCACCAAGACATCAATCCACACAATTTATTATATATCCACACAAAAAATTCTTTTCTTCAAATTCACTGTCCATTTATCTCCTACAGCTCCATCCTCCCACAGAGAAACAAATAAATACAAAAGCAAATAAATCTTATACCAAAAAACTCTTAGACGTGGTTAAACCAAAAAAACCTCATTGTATGAAACAAATTCTCCTTCCAAACAGAAAAAAAGTATAAATTAAAAAAGATGATGATGCTCCAATGATACAGGCATCTAAACGTTCACATGGAATATCCTATGCTATCCGGGAAGTGGTGGTACCAGCAGCAAAACTAGAGAAAAAAGGCATCAAAATACTACATCTAAACATAGGCGATCCAATCAAATATGATTTTGACACACCTAAGCACATCAAAAAAGCTCTTTATGAAGCAGCAGAAAAAGGCTACAATGGTTACACTCCATCGGAAGGATGCCTAGAGCTTAGAGAGGCCATAGCTGAAAGAGAACGTAAAAGAAACAAAGTCAGTTATGAACTAGAAGACATATGTGTTACTACTGGTGTGACAGAGGCTCTTCAGATTTTTCTAAATGCCACGTTAAATCCTAACGATGAACTTCTAGTTCCAGGTCCGACATATCCGCAGTACAGTCTCATCACCCGTTTTAATGATGCATATCCAATACCATACCAAACTTCTGAAAACAATGGATGGCAGCCAGATATCGAGGACATCCGAAAAAAGATATCAAGAAATACCAAAGGCATTGTTATCATAAATCCAAACAACCCAACAGGTGCTCTATACCCACCAAAGATCATTAAAGATATTCTTAACATCGCCGGTGAACACAACATACCTGTCATATCAGATGAAATATATGATGATATAGTCTTCGAAGGGAAACAATATTCAACAGCATCTTTAGCAAAAGATGTACCGGTTATAACCTTCAATGGTATCTCTAAAGTTCATTTAGCACCTGGATGGCGTATTGGCTACGCAATGTTCCACCACTCAGGAGAACTCAGTGAGATACAAAGTGCTTTCATGCGTATAGCACGATCACGTTTATGCGCAAACTCAGTATGTCAATATGCTGCTATTCAGGCATTGAAAAAACCACAGAATCATATCATGGAGATGAACAGAAAACTACGTGAAAGAAGAGATTTTTCATATAAAAGACTCAATGAGATCCCAGGTATCTCAACCATAAAGCCTCAGGGTGCATTCTACATATTCCCAAGGATAGATGCATTAAAAAAAGGAGGATGGAGAGATGACAAAGAATTTGTCCTAGACATATTAAGGGAGACACATGTTTTGCTGGTGCATGGATCAGGTTTCTGTCCTATCTATGGAAAAGAACACTTTAGAGCGGTTTTTCTTCCACCAATAGAAACTTTAGAAAAAGCATTTGAAAAAATAGAGCAGTTCATGAAAAAAAGAGTCAAATAAAAAAATTATTTCTAAAAAAACTTTTGTTCATCTCAATCAAACCTAATTCTACATCACCTCTAATCTAGTTATCTAAACTATTCAATATTTCCCCTTTTTGTTGTATCTCAAAAAAGCAATGTATAATATGTTTTAAATAAACTAAAAACGATTTAGATTTGGAAAATGATGATGTGACAAAAAAGGTGGGAAAAAAACAGTGCATGAAAACATAACATTGGAAGAATATAAAACCATAGAAACCCGGTTTTATGGTGAGCTAATCAAGCTCTGCAACAGATACTCCGATGATCTTAGTCTCATATCAATTTTAGGTATATTGGATATTGTTAGACAGGAAATCAAGGAGCTGGACAGGGCAGCTAGGAGAATGATGAGAAATGAGAAACGTTTAAAGGAGAATAAAAAGTTCATGTAAAAGCAACATTCCCAGTTTAATTTCATATAACTGTTGTAACTCTCTTTCTGTCGCGAAAAACTATTTAATAGAAAAAACTGTTAAGTCGTATCGAAAACAAAAGAAAATGAGGGGGTTTTTTAGGCATTATGATTATTGCTCAGCTCAGTATAGCACCAGTTGGAGCAGGAACAAGTCTAGGTAAATATGTAAGAAGAGTAATAGATGTTCTTAGTAGAGAAGAAAAAATAAGGTTTGAAACAAATGCTATGTCAACAGTGATTGAATCACCAGATTTAGAAACCTTGTTTGATGTGATACAAAAGGCACATAGAGCTGTGTTGGAGATGGGGATAAAAAGGGTGATAACAGAGATTAAAATTGATGACAGACAAGACAAAAATGCGACTATTAAATCTAAGATGGATTCTGTTATGAGGAGTGATTAATTAAAAAATAGTTTTTCCTTTCTAATACTTTTATAATTTACCAGAGGAGAGTAGTATAACTTATCTTCTACTCATTTTGTTTTCTTGAAATAGGAATACTAATGTTAGGATAAATAGTTTAAATGGGGATCGCAGATATAAAGGATTGTTTTTTCGGATTTAAAAAAGGTATTCCTGTGTGAAACTGTCAAGATAAAACTTAAATAATCCAATCCCTCCTATTTTTGTTGGGAAAACAAATCTAGGAGGGATGGAAAATATTAACAGAAATTGTAAAGATTGTTGAGCATAAAAAGATTTTT
>QMSS01000114.1 GCA_003649715.1 Thermoplasmata archaeon | reverse complement strand
GGTTTTTCAAGGGAACAGATGGTTCATACCCAATATCCCCATTATCTCCCTGTCCCCTTTTCTTACACCTGGTGTTCGGCCTTGTGTAAGAAGGGAGATGAGGGAGATGAGGGGGATGGAGAAAAGGGGCGGACCTTGAGGAAGGGACTCAGAAGACTTACAATTGGAATGATAGAAAAACAAGCCGAAAGGGCCTGAGAGATGAAATACAGAGTGCTCATCGAGCAAGACGAGGATGGCGTGTTCGTGGCCGAGGTGCCTGTGCTTCCAGGCTGCATTTCGCAGGGAAAGACCAGGGCCGAGGCCATGGAAAACATCAGGGAGGCCATCGAGGTCTACCTGGAAAGCCTCAAGGCGCACGGGGAGCCCATACCGCCTCCCATAACCGAGGAGGTAGTCGAGGTGGCGGAGGCGACTGTTTGAGCGTACTACCGCGCATCTCCGGCCGCGAGGTGGTTGCCTTTATCTCCAGTATCTCCCTATCCACTTGATAATATTCGGCTATGCATTGAGGGTCGTTGTTAATCGCAAGGGACGACATGGAGTACGGCAGGCTGCCATATTAACGGTAGGGGTTAACATGGAGACGTGGGGACCGCCATGTTAACGGTAGGCGTCAACATGGCGGCCTGGAGAATGGTCCAGAGGTCAGCGGGCTCCGAACGTTGAAAAACAATCGTGAAAAAAATAGGTTCCGGGCAGGACGATACATTTGGCAACCGGGCGGGTTCAACGCCTTTATTCCCGCAGAGCTGCCTCCCGAGCCTCGGCTTGGAATGACCTCAGAACTGCAAGGGCTTCTCGAGCGTGCCAGTCATGCCCTCGGACAGTTGGACGGAGCGGTACTGACGTTGCCGAATCCAGACCTATTCGTCTTGATGTATGTCAGAAAGGAAGCAGTGCTCTCCAGTCAAATCGAGGGGACCCAGAGCTCTTTGCAGGACGTGCTGTCCGCAGAGGCTAAGATTTATTCACCGGATCGACCCAAGGATGTACGGGAGGTCATCAACTACGTGAAAGCCATGCGCTACGGCCTGGAACGCCTGAAAGATCTGCCGGTATCGGTGCGATTGATCCGGGAGATACACAAGCACCTTCTCGAGGGAGTGCGTGGCAGTGAGCTTACGCCGGGGGAGCTCAGGAGAAGCCAGAACTGGATTGGTCCTGGGGGATGTGGTCTGGGTGAAGCGACTTTCATCCCGCCTCCCCCTTCGGAAATCCCACAGGCTCTTTCGGATTGGGAGCGCTTCCTTCATGGCGATGACGAAATCCCTGTGTTGATCAAGGTGGGTCTTGCTCACGCGCAGTTCGAGACGATTCACCCGTTCCTTGATGGAAACGGACGGATAGGCCGTCTGCTGATAACCTTCCTTCTCGTCGAAAAGGGAGTTCTACGTAAGCCGGTCTTGTACCTTTCTCATTACTTCAAGCAGCATAGACAGGAGTACTACGAGCGTCTGCAAGCCATTCGAGACGAAGGACGATGGGAGGAGTGGCTTGCCTTTTTCTTGCAGGGTATTGCGGAAGTCAGCGAGATGGCCGCGGTGACTGCGAGGCGCATTCTTCGCTTACGGGAAGCGCTTCGCAGTCGAATAACGGAAAACCTCGGAAAGTCGGCAGGAAATGGTTTGAAGACATTGGAGCAACTTTTTGAGAGTCCAATTGTCGATGTCATGTCTGTGAAGAAACTGATCGGCACGGCTTATCCTGCTGCGAACCAGTTGATGAAACGCCTCACGGAGCTTGGTGTGGTAACCGAGTTTACCGGAAAGAAACGAAACAGACGCTTTGCATTCAAGGAATATATAGATCTTTTCGACAGTGAATCGGTGCGGTCAACTGAGCGGTTGTCGTGATTCAGAGACTGAAACTTGCCGCGACACATTCGTGATGGTTTTGCCATTAACTCTGCACTCTGCACTCGAAACCCAACCAGGTAAGATAATGTTTACACCTGATTCAAAGATCTTCATCGCCGGCCACCGCGGCCTGGTGGGCTATGCGTTATTATTCAGGCTCGAGGCCGAAGGGTTCGGCAAGGTGGTTATGCGTCGTTGTGAGATTACTGGATTGGTCGTCGGTGGATGAGGTTGGGAGGAATGTACGCAATTGGTTGGAATTTATTTGGTGAAATTCATTCATTGACAGTAGTGGTGTTCTGTGAAACAATAAATACTGCGACTAGGGAAGGAGACGCCATGCGACTCCTTCGGGGCCTTCGGGTCCCGCCCTAGACGCATTTTTTATTGGCAATGTATGCCTGAAGCATGGAGTAGAGAGTAAAAGAGAATATGAACTGCTCAGTGCTATAGCAAGGAAAGGGGGTTTACCATGGCTGGAAGGAACGAAAGGATATGGTGGCGTTACATTTTGAGGGATAAGGGAAAGATTGTATACTTTGGAATAACTTCTCGCGAGTTTCCCGAGTCAAGAATACAGCAACATGCTGATGATGGTAAACGGTTTACTACGGTTAATATAATAAAGCCTAGAGTTACGGAGGCAGGGGCGAGGAAGTGGGAAAGGGATAAGATAGAGTCATACAAGAGAAGCCATAGGGGGAGACCGCCGAGATACAACAGGATATGAAAAATGTTGCATCGGTGGAATGAAAATGGATAAGAGAATCAACAATACAGTGATAAAAAAGGCAAGGTATGCGTATAGATCCTTGTGGAAGAATCAAGAATACAGCGTTGGAAAGGCCACGAGAAGCGCCATCAATGTGGTAAAAAAGTGGCAAGGGGACTTGGTTGAGAAAGGATTCGAGGCTGAATTCCCAAACAAAAATCACAGCAAAGAGTTAATTGGAAAGTGCGGAAGAATCGATCTAGTTGATTTGAAAAAACATGTGGCGTATGAAATGAAGGTCTCGGGAAAGAACCCGGGTCATGAGTTTTACAAAGATATTTTCAAGGTGTTTTGCTACAACAAGAAAGAGGGAGTGAAGAAGCTGAAAGTGCTGGTATTCATGACAGAGGAAAGAGGAGTGAAGGCTCTTGAAAAAGAGTTTCCCAAGGAGGTTATTAAATTAACGAAAAAAACGCTTGGTATTGAAGTCGCTCTCATATCAATAGATAGTAAATATTATTATCAGACAGGAAAGCGGTGAAGACAAAAGTTAACTGATTCCCGGTTGTTACAATGAGTTCTTGGGTTATCTACGTAGATATACATGCAGAATATAATTTTGATGTTGCATTCGATCTTGGGGTTTGGGGAGCCAAGGACAGAGATAGATTTATCGACCCAGGAAGTAGAAAGGAAATAGGAAAAGGTGATAGGTTGTGCTTTGTGAGGGGAATTAATTATATTACCCCAATATCCTCCCCAAGAAGTAAAGATGATTACTACAATAATGTTGATAGTGCTGAAGAAGTGATAGTAGCAGAAGTTACTACTGATGTTTTCAAAGACTATGAAAAGATATGGGGAGATGATCTATATCCATATAGGTTTAAACATTATATTATGTACTCCTGTCATAAAAAGAAGATCAGAGATGTTCTTCCAGAAGAACTTCTGGAGCCATTGAGGTTGTCAATGGTTAGAAATGGTCAAGCATATTTATTTGATGATGATTCAATGGAGAAGTTATGGGAAGCGGCGAAAGATTGGTTGGATGAAGACTGATAGAAAGGAAAGGATAAGAGGCAGTAATGATTTCTGTGCTAGTGCCTATTGCGTACTTGTTGCCCTTTGGGAAAAAGTTCGACATAGAGTTACTCGGTCAGAAGGGAATTCAACCAGACACCTGACACCAGACACTTGATTACTGACACCAGACACCCGACACTTGACTCTTGACGACTTCAACCGCAAGGCAGCCTCCCCCCGGGCCCGGGTGCGGGAAAAGTGGCTGGGGGCGTGAGGAAAACGAATGGCGGATAGCTCCAACACCAACGTAGTCTGGCACTCCGGCCTGCCCCACGAGGAGCGCTGGCGCCTGCTGGGCTGCCGCGGCGGCACGGTGTGGTTCACCGGGCTGTCGGCGGCGGGCAAGAGCACCATCGCCTCGGCCCTGGAGCGGGAGCTGGTGCGGCGCGGGGTGCACGCCTTCCGCCTGGACGGCGACAACGTCCGCCACGGGCTGAACCGCAACCTGGGCTTTTCGCGGGAGGACCGCGACGAGAACATCAGGCGCATCGGCGAGGTGGCGCGGCTGTTCGCGGAGTCGGGCTGTGTCGCCATCACCGCCTTCATCAGCCCCTACCGGGCCGACCGCCGCCGCGCCCGCCGCATCCACGAGCAGGCCGGCCTGGAGTTCTTCGAGGTGTTCGTAAACACCCCGCTCGAAGTGTGCGAGCGCCGCGATCCCAAGGGCATGTACCGGCGGGCCCGCGCCGGCGAGATCACTGACTTCACCGGCGTCGACGACCCCTACGAGCCCCCGGAGGAGCCGAAGTTGATGCTGAACACCGCGGAGCTGACGGTCGAGCAGTGCGTGGAGCGGTGCATCGACATGCTGGCGGAGGCGGGGATGATAAGGCGCGGGGAGGTGTAATGGTCCCCCCTATCTCCAATATCTCCCTATCCCCTTTTCTTACACCGTGTGTTCGGCCTGGTGTAAGGAAGGAGATATGGGGATGAGGGGGGTGATGGAGATGGTGGCTTGCGTGGTATAATGGTCGGCAGCGAAAAGAGCGGCTGGGCAACGACACGGAGGAAACGATGCCTACGGCACTGGAACTGACACGCGAACAGTGGGCGCCTTACCTGGCTGCGGCGAGAAGACGTACGGCTGGTGGTAGCAAGGAAGCGGAGAGGACAGCAGTGCGGGAGCTCCTCCTGGCCAGGGTGCGTGAAGCAGCGAATGCCCTGAAAGCAAAGCTGGGCGTGAAGCGGGTGATACTTTTCGGTTCACTGGCCAGGCCCGATTGTTTCGTTGCAGACTCGGACGTTGACCTGGCAGTGGCCGGGCTGGAAGATGGAGACTTCTTCGCCGCCTGGGAGATGGTGGAAGACATCATATCGGACCGGCTGGTGGATTTGATTGAGATCGAATCCGCCTCGGAATCGCTGCGCCGTGCCATCGAGCGCAACGGGTTGGAACTAT
>QMSS01000113.1 GCA_003649715.1 Thermoplasmata archaeon | reverse complement strand
TAGGTGGAAATAGATGCAAAAAAGGCATCGATTATGCAAAAAATGAGGCAACAAACCCTCAAAGAATACTAACAACATCAGTAGCTGTAGAAAATGGAGAGTGGCCACTTGTTAGCGTAAAAACCTCACAGCCCGTGCCAAAAGAAAAAATATTCCATATACTCGAAGAAATAAAAAAAATGAGTGTAAAGGCACCAATAAAAAATGGAGACATAATAATCAAAAACATTCTATCCACCGGAGCAGACGTTGTGGCAACTAAAACAGTAAAAAAAACAATTGGCACTAAAAAAACTATAGACGAAAAAGTATGATGAAAAGAAGTAACTCAGGGGCAAAGTTTTAAAAGAAACACAATATACAGGGTGGTATCTAAAAAATGGATGAGAAATATTGGGAGGAATACAATTTTTATGACAAAAGAAAACCCATTTGAAACAGCAAAACAACAAATAGATATAGCAGCAAAAAAGCTCAACCTAGACAAAGACATCGTAGAATGGATAAAAACACCACGCAGAGAGCTAATAGTCAACTTCCCAGTCAAAATGGATGATGGATCCATAAAGATATTCACAGGATACCGCGTGCAACACAGCATAGCAAGAGGACCATGCAAAGGAGGCATAAGATATCACCCGGATGTCACACTAGACGAGGTAAGAGCACTAGCAACATGGATGACCATGAAATGCGCTGTTCTAAACCTACCCTTCGGCGGTGCAAAAGGAGGCGTAATATGCAATCCAAAGGAAATGTCCAAAGAAGAGTTAGAAAGACTCACAAGGAGATACACATCCGAGATAAGCATGATAATAGGCCCAGAAAGAGACATACCAGCACCCGATGTATACACTAACTCACAAGTCATGGCATGGATAATGGATACATACAGCATGAACAAGGGATACTCAACCCTTGGAGTAGTAACTGGAAAGCCACTGGGATTAGGAGGATCAAAGGGAAGAAACGAGGCAACCGCTAGAGGATGTGTCTTCACAATACGAGAAGCTGCAAAAAAAATGGGGATAGATCTAAAAAAAGCAACAGCAGCTATCCAAGGATACGGAAACGCAGGATCAATAGCAGCAAAACTACTGCACGAAATGGGTGTAAAAGTAATAGCAGTATCAGACTCCAAAGGCGGGATACTCAACGAAAATGGAATAGACCCAGTTGATGTACTCAAACATAAAGAAAAAACAGGATCTGTAATCAACCATCCCAGATGTAAAAACATTACAAACGAAGAACTACTAGAGCTAGAATGTGACATACTAGTCCCTGCGGCACTAGAAAACGTAATAACCAGTAAAAACGCACACAACATAAAAGCCAAGATCATTGCCGAAGCTGCAAATGGGCCAACAACACCTGAGGCAGACAAGATACTAAACAAAAAAGGAGTATTCATAATACCAGATATACTAGCCAACGCGGGTGGTGTAACCGTGTCATACTTTGAATGGGTACAAGATCTACAAGCGCATTTCTGGACAGAAGACGAGGTAAACGCAAAACTCGAAAACTGTATGGTAGAAAGCTTCAACGATGTCTACGAGATACATGAGAAAGAGAACGTAGACATGAGAATGGCTGCTTATATGCTGGCGCTGACCAGAGTAGCAGATGCAATAAAGACAAGAGGAGTATTCCCATAAAAAACAAAACAATTTTTTTCTCTCCTCTTTTTCATAACCATTTTATCCTCCATAAAAAATCTATATTTCATCTTTCCAAATTGTTTACACCCCTTGTTTTATAGTGCGATTGACATCATCTAAGTTCACTAAAAACTTCTTACTTCAACCCCAAAATTATAGTTTTTTCTTATTCCAAGACCCATAACTAGTGTTTCACAATTAGTACAGATCGTCATTAAAAATTTTTTTGGAAAAATAATAGATTATTATTGATATTGGGATTCAGATTATGTTAAGCTGTCTGCCAAGTTTTTCAAATTTTTCCAATGCAAAGTCTAGATCCTCTCTTGTGAGTCCTGCATTCATCATTGTTCTAATCCTCGCTTTATCTCTTGCAACCATCGGGTATACAATGGGTAGTGCAAAAACTCCTTCATCGAATAGACGATTGCTTAACTCCTTGGCTTTGCTTGATTCTCCTACAATAACAGGTGTTATTGGTGTTTCACTTTCTCCTATGTCAAAACCCATGGATTCGAGTTCTTTCTTGAAATATTTGGTGTTGTCCCATAGTTTTTTTACATGCTGCGGTTCTGTCTCTAAAACCTCTATTGCAGCAAGTTGCGCTCCTGCTACCGCGGGTGGATGGGAGCCGCTTAGCAGCCATGTTCTTGATTTGTTATATGCAAAATTTATGAGGTCTTGACTTCCCGCTATTAAACCGCCGACTACACCATAGGCTTTGCTAAAGGTTCCCATTTCGACATCGATTTTTCCTTCTATCCCGAAGTGTGAACCTATTCCTCTGCCGTCTTCCCCAATGACTCCTTCTCCATGTGCATCATCGACATATGTCATTGCACCATATTCAGCTGCTAGTTTAACAATTTCGTCCATAGGCGCTATATCACCGTCCATGCTGAAAACACCATCTGTGACAATGAGTATTCTATTGTATTTTTTATCAGCGTCCCTAAGTATGTTTTCTAGCTCTCCCATATCTCGATGTTTGTAGATTGCTCTATCTGCCTTGGTGAGTCTCACTCCGTCGATGATACTTCCATGATTTAGTTCGTCACTTATAATGATGTCTCCTTTTCCTGCTAGCTGTGGTATTATACCAGCGTTAGCTGCGAATCCAGTTTGATAAACAAGTGCTGCTTCTCTTCTTTTGAATTTTGCAAGTCTTTTTTCAACCTCTACATGGAGTTTCATGGTTCCAGCGATTGCTCTGACAGATCCGGATCCTGCTCCATATTTTTTTGTCGCCTCAATTGCACCTTGTATGAGTTTTGGATGGTTGCTGAGGTTTAGATAGTTGTTGGAGCAGAGCATTATCACCTCTTTTCCATCAACCACGGCATGTGGTGTCGATCCAGTTTCTAGGACACGAAGTTTCCAATCTAAATCTTTTTCAACAAGTTCCTTGTATTCCTTTTTTAAAAAACCTGTTGGATCTCTTTTCATAAACCTGTTTTCCTCCCGGCAAATAAAAACTATTGTTTTTTCTATTGGGGCACAGTTCAGTTTTTCTGGATTGTGAAACTATGTGTTTATATTAAAATTTGTTGGTCTGAGTTCTTACAATTCTCCTTAATCGATATCCGATTACAACCATTATGAACTCTTTTTCAGCGAAGATACGATCTAAATCTGGATCTCCTGTATCCACACGAATGAATGGTGTTGCTGCGAGTTTTGAGGGTGTTGCCACTACTATGATGTTGTCGATACCGATTTTTCTTATCACTTTAGCGCTTAGCTGAAGGTTTCCGCGTCCTAATATGAAGCCCTGTGCTCCTATTGGGCTTAAAACAATCTTTGTTTTTTTGTATTTATCCAGCAGCTGCAGGATTTTTTCCTCATTAAGATCCTTTCCTATAGTTTTTTTGTTGTAAACTGCATCGATTCCGAGAAGTGTGTTTTCTAAACCAATCTTTTTTGCAATGTAATCAATAGTGCCACCAGATCCCATCAGAAAAAGACAGTCCTTGTTTTGTTCCATTTCATCTAATATATGCTCTGAAAGTTCTTCCCTTATCTCGTCTTCTGAAACTGATTCGAAACTTGTTTTGCCTACTTGGACATATGTGGGTTCTATTATCCCCTTTGCTACACCAAAAAGCTTTATCCTCCATTTTCCTTGGCGATAAAGTTTCTCATCGAGATCCATGATTTCAACATCGCCAATTGTGAGACCTTGGTTTATAAAATCATGTAGTATTTTTGCAGTGGCCCTCACGTTTATCCCAAACACACCTGAATGCATCTTTACACCAGACGGAATACCCAAAATAGGAATCCTTTTACCTACTATGCTAAATATGTCTCTTGCTGTTCCATCTCCTCCGCAGAAGAGTATAAGATCTACATCTCTCTTCAAAAATCTTTTACATGCCTTTTTTGTGTCGTCACTCGTTGTATTCTCGGTAGATGGCTGATAAACAATTTCTATTTCTTTTACACCAATTTTTTTTAGTTCATCTTCTCCCATCTTTCCCTTACATGTATACCAATCTATTTTATCCCCTCCACCATAGTGGGAGATGAATTCTCTGAGCATTTCTTCTGCTTTTCTTGGAGCTACAGGCTTTGCCCCTAACTTTATAGCCCTCTCTACCACTCCATCTGTTCCTTTAAGGCCAACCCGTCCACCCATGCCTGCTATAGGGTTTACAATAAAACCAATCTTTGAACCCATTTCTTTCTGGATTCATAGAACAAAGAATTCTTATTTAAAATCTACCAACAAATAAAAAACACTGGTTTAAAGTCTAGTTTTTTGTTTTTTTGACATTTTTACGCGATAAATTTATAAACATGTATTGAAAAAGAGTAACATGTTAAAAATTGTCAATATTTGGGTGGTTTGATGGAAACAGAACTGGAGGATGTATGGGTGTGCCCCAACTGCGGAGCCAAGATGCAACGTTCATCAAATTCATCAATTCCAATCTATGTATGTCCAGAATGTGGTTGCTCCATAGAGGATACAGAGCAAAACTTTGATTCCAATGCGATTTGTCCTAACTGTCATCATGTGCTAGATGATAACAATGAATGCTCACATTGTGGATACGATCTAGGATCAGATTTTGATTAAAATCTCCAATTTTTATCTCATTGATAAATAAGAAACACTTCTTTTTATCTTTTTTTTCTTATGTGTAGTCCCAAAAATATTTCCCACCTTATCAACTCCTCCTAGTTCTACACCTAAAAATATGAAGCTTACCAAGAGGAGGATAAGGTGGCTTATAAAACGAAAGAAGGAGGGTATGAGTAGTAAGAGCATAGCTAGATCATTGAAGATCTCTAAACGTAGAGTGAATCAGGTTTGGAGAATGTATATGCAGAATGGTGAGATACCTGTTATAGGAGAGAATATTGGTAGACCCAAGAGAGAGATCACAGAAAGGGAGAGAATAATTGTTTTAGAAG
>QMSS01000112.1 GCA_003649715.1 Thermoplasmata archaeon | reverse complement strand
CATCTAAGAAATTGATGGATTCTGATGGTTTCAGTGCTCTAATCTCGGATGTTTAACCCTATTAATTCATCCCAAGATCGTGTTTATGATGTGCCTATTGCACATCATTTAGGGATGAAGCCTTCAAATTACATAGTTAGAGGATAATGAAGTGTTGAAATGTTTTCTAGGAAGTAAGTAAAAAAATAGTTATTGTGATGAGTTTTTGTACCTGCTTTTTACACGAATTTTTTCATAAAAGAAATACTGTTGATTCCATATATAAAAGATGGAGGGTTTTTTATGGTGTTTAGTTTTTATTTTTGTCTTTTTTTGTCTGACAGTATAAAAGGGTGATTCCTAATGTCTACTATGTCTTTTTGTAGGAATATTTTTTTTATTTCTTTACTTTTCTTATCATGAATGCTCCTAGCCCTGCAGGTATTATTTCTAGTTCATCTCCATCTTTTATATCATGTGCTTTTGCTAATTGGCTTGGGATGGTGAGAACTAGGCTACTTCCTACTAGTCTAGCTTTTCTTGTTAGAGGCATTGTCCCATCCTTGGATCATAATGTATACCTGAATATATATATGTTTTGGTTTTTTCAAATATATCTAAACATATCTATGATCGAATAGTAAAACATAGATATGTTTTTTTGTAGATCATACTTTTTGTTTTTAAAACCAGGATTTTATTTTATTTTGGTTAGTTCTTTTTTTCTTTCTTTTGCGTCTTTACCTGTTGCTTCTAGCAGGAAGTTGTTCCATTTTTTGATGATGCCGAAGTCTGAGCATCTGTTTTTGGTTGGGTTTATTTCTATAAATAGAGAATTTTTTTCTTGTTTTATGCTGATTTCTCCTATTCCATCTGCTTTGAATTTGAATCCCTTGTGGATATCTCCTTTTACTCCAAAGTATTTGTTTATTAGTTTTTCAATATTTGGGTTGTGACCTTTTTTTATTTTGTATTCTCTCATGTTTTTTCTCCAGGATTTCTTCTGCTAGGGTATGATTTAACAAAAATATTAATCTTTTTAGTTTGGAGAGGGGTTTGTGTTTTTTGTAAAAATTGGTTATGTGTTGAATGGTTTTTAGTAGTTTAGTTTTTCGGTTTTGTAGAAGTGTCTCACACTGATGTTTCGTATGAGTTTTTTTATTATGAAAGTGGGTGTGTTCTTGTTTTGGATTGCTCTTTTTATGATGTTTGGGTACGAGTAGAATTCTGTAGCTATTTTTTTCATTCCTTGTAGTAGTTGTTCCTGAGTCATGTTTTTAGGTATGAAGTTGACGTGCCCTTCTGTGTATTTTGACCAATCTTTTGTTGTTATTCTTCCTTCTTTTTCTAATCGCTCGTATAGTCGTGTACCTGGGTAGGGTGTTAGTATGCTGAAGGATGCCTCGTCGATTTTCCATTTGATCATTGCCTGTAGTGTTTTGTCGAATATGTCTGGTGTATCTCCGTCGAATCCAAACATGAAGAATCCTGTTATCATCATGCCGTGATCTTTTATTTTTTTTATTGCGTTTGAGTATTCTTTTACCTTGTTTGTTGTTTTTCCAGCAGCATTGATGTTTTTTTGTGATATTGATTCTATACCGACATACCATGTGGATACTCCGGCTTCACTTGCGAGTCTTAGTAGTTCATCATCTTTTGTTAGAATGTTGATGTTTCCGAAGCATTCGAATTTTTTGTTGATTTCTTTCATTTTTTGGAATAGTTTTTTTGTGTATGTAGGGTTTATGGTTAGTGAGGCGTCGGCGAAGAATATGTTTTTTGCTTTGATTGTTTTCATTTCTTCTATGACGTTGTCTACTGGTCTTCCTCTGAATATGGGTCCCTCTATTTTTTGCATTGCGCAGAATTCGCATCCTACTGGACATCCTCTTGATGCCTGGATTGCTTCTGTGAAGGGGTTGTATGATCCTATGTCGTGTCTAGCAGCAGGTATTTGTTCTGGCTCTATTAGTTTATCTGCTCTATAGAATGGTTTTAGCATTCCTTTTTCTAGATCTCTTAGAAGTATTGGCCATGTAATTTCTGCTTCTCCTATAACCACGCTGTCCGCATGTTGCTTGGCTTCGTGTGGTAGTAGAGATGCATGGTATCCACCGAAAACAACTTTTGTTCCCTTTTTTCTGAAGATGTCTGCTATCTCATATCCTCGTATGGAGTTATATGTGAGACAGGATATCCCTACTACATCATAGTTTTTGTTGAAATTGATTTTTTCATATCGTTCGTCTACTATTTCGACTAAGTGTTCTTTTGGTGTTATCGCTGCTATTTGCTGAAGCGTTAGTGAGGGATATGTAAATCTGGAGAGAAGTGTTCTTTTGGCATTAGGATGAGGCATTACCAGTAATATTCTCATAGGCTATCTCTCTATTTTTCTCTAATCCTTTGTCGGTTAAGTTAGTGGGAGCTGAATTGAAATAATGGGATATAAAGATATATTATTAAATCAATCTATATTTTGATATAAAGTTTAAGTCTTGAGTTTTATCATTTAAAACAAAACCATTTTTTGAGTAATTTTTTGTCTTTTTTACTTTTTTAGGTTTAGACATTTTTTTAGATAAATTTGTATCCATCTTCAGGTTTTACATGAGATACGACTATTTGAGGGGGTTTATCTGAGTTTGGATCACCTTTGATTTCTTTTACCTCTTTGATTATTATTTTGACATCTGGTCCTACCTTTGTTCTGTATACTTTTTCTATAGCATTGGATATTTCTTCAAAAGATGGTGGTTTGTCTCTTAGATCCTCGTCTATGACAAGTAGTATTTCTATTTCATCAATTCTTTTTTGTATAATCTGATACTGTTTGATCTTGTAGGTTTTGAGATCATGCAGAACAGAGGATATAAAGCAGAATGCTCCCGGTGGGAATATTTTTCCATTTGGTAAAACAATTGTGGCTCTTTTTCTTCCTTCCACAGGCGTTTCAAAAAGAGGGGTTTGTAGTCCACAGCTGCATTTTTTATTGTCACTAAGTGTCACCCAGTCATCCATACCAGTATATCTTATGATTGGTGTTCCTCTGCCCCATAGACGGGTTATAACAATATGCCCTCGCTCACCAGGGGTGACCGGTTCCATGTTTTTGTCAACTGCTTCTACATGGAAGAAATCATGATGTATATGCCAGTTTCCTTCGGGGCATTCAAATGCTATATTCGCACCTGCCTCAACTGAGGAGTATATGTTTAGGAGTCTACATCTAAAAGTGTCTTCTACGTAGCTTCTAGTGTATTCATCTAGTATGGCGCCTCCTACTTGAAGTAGTTTTGGGTTAACATTCTTGCCATATCCCTTCCTCTTGAGAAATGCTAGATGTTGGAAGACAGCTGGATAGGAGATTATTAGATCGGGTTTGAAATTGTTCAGCATGTGCATTATGGTTTTGATGGGCTGGTTTACATCTATGTTTAAAGTGTTTTTCATGGAGTAGAAGGGCTTCAGATGCTTCATCAGTTTTTCCTGAAATACATGATCTATTCTGTAGCGGCTGAAGTTTCCTATGTGGGCAATCTTTGTTTTTCTCAAGTTTAGTTTAAAGTATTTCATCTCTCTAAGGGTGATGGTGATACCTCTCAGCATTGTTGGAAGATCAGTGTATATAGATATGGGTCTGCCTGTGGTACCTCCAGTGGAGACGATGTAGAATTTTTTTTTGTTGCTTTTCTCTGGAACGATTTCATCTGGGAAACCATTTCTTAGATCCTGCTTAGATATGAAAGGGAGTTTCTTTATGTCTTTTATCTCCGTGATCTCCTGTATATGTAGACCTATTTGTCTGTATTTTTTTCTATAAACCGGCACAGTGTAGGCATATGACAGTATTCTACGGAGAGATCTGTCTCTGTATCTTTCTATCTGGCTTGGCGTTAGTCTTTTTGTTCTACCTGGATCCAGGATATAGTTTTTCAGAAAGGATATTGATAGTAAGGGGTTGAAAAATGGGTTCATATTGCATCAAACAAGATTGGGTTTAACAAAAAAACTTTTTTCTTCGGTCATAGGGATCTAAGGTGTTTTTAATGTTTTTTCTTCTGCACTAGGGTATCCCTCTCCTTTTTGCATCTCTATAGGTATCCTGTCATATGCAAATACTGGAAATAGATCTGTTAATCTGACCATAACAACCTGCAGTAGTGGAAACTGAATTATTTTTTTCTCTTTTTTGATTCCTCTTACTATGATGTCTGCTGCTTTTTCAGGTGAAATAGCACCATGTCTTGGGTATTTTTCTATCATAGGTGTTTTGACAGACCCGGGTTTTATAGTTATAATGTTTATATTGTATTTTTGTTTCGCCTCTGCTCTTAGGCTTTCTAGCATGAGGCTTAAGGCTGCCTTGCTGGCACCATATGCCCCCCACCCAGGTACTCCTCTCCTATCTGGGAGTGTAGACACTGCTGCTATGGTTCCTGATCCCTGAGATTTCATAACAGGAAATAGATATTCTAAAAAGTAAATGTTTCCTAAGAAATTTATTTCCATAGAGTTTTTTATAATGCTACTATCAAAATTTTCTATTGGATTTGGTATCAGAACACCTGCGCATAATAGGGCTAAATCAATTCTACCAAATTTTTTGTATACAAAATCAACAGCATTCTTTACATCCTCTTTGTTTCTCACATCACATCTTTTGTATATACATTCTACTCCTCCGCTTTTTAGCTCTGTAGAGATCTCTTTGAGTTTTTCTTCTTTTCTTGCAAAAATAGCCAGCCTACATTTTTCCTTGGAAAGTCTCTGGGATAATGCTTTTCCTATGCCTCCTGTAGCGCCAGTGATCAAAACAGTTTTTTCTTTTAATTCCATATTTCCAGCCATCCCTTTCCATTTTCTTAGGATAAAATTCTTTTTTGGAAAAGAATGACATATTATTATAAGTTTTTCATCAAAAATTTTTCTTGTATAGTCCCGAAATTATTTCCCACTAATTTACTTTTGTTATTTCTCATCCAATATCACCATCCAAACAACCTATCACACATACCCAGGAGATATTCTTCTGGTAGCTTCCTCCAGAAGGCTTCTTCTGGAGTCTCCAGATTGTTGTATTTCCAACCTAGACTTTCATGTGGCCTAACAGTATTATACCAATCAATAAAAT
>QMSS01000111.1 GCA_003649715.1 Thermoplasmata archaeon | reverse complement strand
GCAACTTCAATAAAACTGTTCCTTCCGAATTTTACTTCTTTAGATTTTATGGTTTTAAACTCAACCATTTGATGTCCCCCTCAAACCCGCATCTTATACTTCTAAAGGTATTTAACAAGAAATGTATAGTGTATCTATTGAAATAATTAGTGGAATAATCAAAAACAAAAAAGAGAGGTTTTTTTATTTTTTGATCCCTGCTTCTTTTCTAATCAATGTGGCTTTGTCTGTTTTTTCCCATGTAAAATCAGGATCTTCACGGCCAAAATGACCATATGCCGCCGTCTTATAGAAAATAGGTCTTTTTAAATCTAAATGACTGATTATATCCCCTGGTTTAAGTGGGAAGAACTCGCGTATCAGTTTCTCAATTTTATCAAGAGATATCTTGTTTGTTCCAAAACAATCAATATTGATTGAAACAGGTTCTGCTACACCGATAGCATATGCTAGTTGAATTTCACATTTATCTGCTATCCCCGCTGCTACTATATTCTTTGCAATGTATCTAGCCGCATATGCTGCACTTCTATCAACCTTTGAAGGATCTTTACCTGAAAAAGCTCCTCCACCATGACGTCCTACACCGCCATAAGTATCTACTATGATTTTTCTACCGGTGAGACCTGCATCTGCGTAAGGTCCACCTCGTATAAATGAGCCTGTTGGGTTGATATGGAAAACAGTGTCGTTATCGATCCATTTTCTACAAACAGGTTTTATTACTTTCTCGACCATATCCTTTCTGATTCTGTCATATGAGATCCCACCGTCATGTTGAGTTGATAAAACAATCGCTGTAGCTCGGATTGGTTGTCCGTTCTCATCATATTCAATAGATACTTGGGATTTACCATCTGGTCTAAGATAAGATATCTCGTTTTTCTTTCTAACCTCTGATAGTTTCTTTGTTAATTTATGTGCAAGTGAGATGGGAAGTGGCATGAGCTCTTTTGTTTCTCTACAGGCATAGCCATACATCATACCTTGATCTCCTGCTCCTTGTTCTTTATGCAGACCTGTTTTCTCTGTTACACCTTGTGAGATATCTGGGCTTTGTTCTGTTATTTGAACCCATACTGAGCAGGTTTCCCATTCAATACCATAATCTGATCTTGTGTAACCAATATCTTTGATAGCGTTACGTACGATATGTGGTATGTCAATGTAACCGCTCGTTGTCATCTCACCGAAAACCATTACGCCTCCATTTTTTGTAGCGGTTTCAATTGCTACTCTGCTGTCCTTATCCTGTCTTAGTGCTTCATCTAAAACCGCATCTGATATAAGATCGCACATTTTATCTGGGTGTCCCTCTGTTACTGATTCCGAACTTATAATTGTCTTTCTTTTTGCCATATTTTATCACCATTCTACAGAGTATACTTTAATCTAATGGAGGGCTATATAACAAAAACTATGTTATTAACTTTTTGAAGGTAGAAGGAGAAATGTTTTACATATCTATTTTTCTTGAAACCCAGACTTCCTCATCTAGCTCATCATAGATAGCTTCATCAGATATATCCTGAAGCGTTGGTTTATCTGATAGAACACTTCTTGTTCTTTTGTTTTCATCTTTAGCATATTTTAGTATTACATCTTTTCTTAAAATCCAATAATGCGTTCTCCATTCTCGTCCATCGTATAATGTTGTTTCCTCACGTTCTGTTGTAAGCATACCTTCCTCTTCTAGTATATAAAAAAGCTGTCTATCTTCAGGATCTAAAACATTATCAATTACTCTATCTTGGAATCCAAATATATCCATTACAAAACCTGCGTCTCTTCTGGCTTCTTCTATTGGTATCCCAACTCTATTCGCTATTGCCTTTGATAAATCGTCTAATGTTATAATATTCATTGATTACTCAACCCTCTTCTTGCATTATAAAACTACGTAATATAGTCTTGTAGGTTCTAATATAAATATTTTTCGATAAAATTGTTGGGTTTTAACCAAAAAATCGATTTTTATTAGCAAAAAATAGGATAAATCTTAAATACTACTATCTAGTAATTACTTTTTGATGAAACAAGAAGATATCTCTAAAAAATTTGAAGGGGAATGGTTATTACTTTTCAATGAGGAAATAGTTGATCATAGTGCAAATGTAGAAGACATACTAAAACTAGCTGAAAAAAAATTCCCTGCAGATAAATTCCCAGATGATGAAATCAAGATTTCAAAGGTTATATCTGAGAAAACTTTCCGATGAGATTTGGAGATTTTGCAGAGTTTTATAGAAATAACGTATAGCTCCTTGTTTTGTAATCTGATGTTGATTGTAACATATAGCAAGATATGTAAAATTGTAAGAAGTTTAGCAAAAAGATTATCAGCAAAATACATATACTCCATCCAATCAGATGAAAAAAATAGAATTTATATTCAATTACTATAAATATCCTGTGATCCCGGTCAAGTTTTTTTACGATGGAAAAGAAACACCATTCATAGATGCATTGTTAGATTCTGGTGGGGATTTCATTGTAATACCAATGCCAATAGCTAAATATCTAGGTTTAAAACTCAAAAAAGCAGGGGCAGTAGACACGGCAGGAGGAGAGACCTTACTGTTCAAAGCAAAACTTCACATGATACTTGGTAAAAAAGAAAAAAATGTGAAATACCATAACATCGAAATCCATGTTTCTGGAAGAGATGACATCCCCGTTCTGATAGGTCGACATCCTGTGTTTGAAGATTATGAAATAATATTTAGGAAAAATGCTAATCAGCTTATTCTAAGATCAATTTTAAGTTAAGTTTACTCCATAAAATATATATATAAGAAGTATTATCAGGGGTAGGCTATTTCAAAGTTAATCTAGGTTAGAGTAAAATATATATAGGTTGAGTCCTGGCCTTTTTGGGCCTGTAGCTCAGCTAGGTAGAGCATCTGGCTTTTAACCAGGTGGCCAAGGGTTCGAATCCCTTCAGGCCCGTCAAAAAACATAAGGTGCTAGGAGGAATGATCACATAATGGTGAAAACAACCGAAAACAAACATCAATTTGATATATTAAAACATGAACTGGTTCCTCATCATGAAATACTATCAGATGAAGAAAAAAAACAACTCATTGAAAAATACAATTTAACACCTGATCAACTCCCAAAGATTTTAGACAGCGATCCTGTCTCTGTTTCTATTGGCGCCAAACCAGGACAAATTGTAAAAATAATTAGAAAAAGCCATACTGCAAAAGAAGCAGTAGCATACAGACTTGTTGTAGAAAGTAACTAAAAAAAATAAATATTTTAGGTGTAAAAAAATGAGAGAACTTATTGATGCTTTTTATAGAGAACGTAGCATAGTAAACCATCAGATAGCCTCATACAATGATTTTCTGGATAGAAGACTGCAGAGCATAGTAGATAGTACAATAATCGGGCAGGAAGAAGAAATGGAAAGAGGCTACATATACCCAGAAATAGAAGGATTTAAAATAAAATTCGGCAGAATATCCATTGGGAAACCTGAAGTAAAAGAAGCAGATGGTACAATACGTAGTTTAACACCTATGGAGGCTAGGCTACGTGATCTAACATATGAAGCGCCGATAAAACTAGAGTTCATACCCGTTAAAGACGACATAGAATACGAACCAGAGGAAGTAAGAATCGGTGAACTACCTATAATGATAAAATCAAAAGCATGCAACCTAGCAAAACATGTTATAGAAGAAAAAAAGGGGCACGAACTTACAGAAGAAGAATACAAAAAAGAATTACGAAAAATGCAGGAGGACCCACTAGATCCAGGTGGTTATTTCATAAGTAACGGAACCGAACGTGTTCTAATAACAGTTGAAGATCTAGCACCAAACAGAGTACTAGTGGAAACATCAAATAGATACGGCAGAGACATAGAAGTTGCAAAGGTATTCTCACAAAGAGAAGGATACCGTGCTCTTACCGTTGTAGAAAAGAAAAACGATGGAATGCTTATGGTATCACTGCCAACAACCTATGGACAGATTCCGTTAATGATTTTACTGCGTGCTCTTGGAATGGAAAACGATGAAGAAATAGTAGATGTAATCAGCGTTGATCCAAAGATGGAACCATATGTTTTTGCAAATATTGAGGAATGCGCAAATGAATATGGTATAACCACTCAGGAGGAAGCAATAGCATATCTAGGTAAAAAATTCGCAGGTGGACAGGCTAAAGAATACCGGATAAAACGTGTTGAAACCCTGATGGATAAAAACCTATTACCTCATCTTGGAAACGATCCTGCAGATAGACTCACAAAAGCAGTATTCATGGCTCGTATGGGAATGGCCGTTCTTGAACTAGCTCTTGGAAAACGCGAACCAGATGATAAGGATCATTATGCAAACAAACGTTTGAAACTAGCAGGAGATCTAATGGAGGATCTCTTCCGTGTAGCTTTTACAGCTCTCTGCAAGGATCTCAAATATCAGATAGAAAGAGTACATGCTAAAGGCAAAGAAATCAAAATCAGCTCCTCCCTGAGATCAGATGTGCTAAGTCAACGGATACACCATGCGCTTGCAACGGGTAACTGGGTTGGCGGACGTGCAGGTATATCCCAACTTCTTGATAGAACTAGTAACCTGGCAGTGCTTAGTCATCTTAGACGTGTAACCTCTCCTCTTACACGTTCACAGCCTCATTTCGAAGCACGTGATCTTCATTCAACACAATGGGGACGGCTATGCCCAAATGAAACACCTGAGGGGCCAAACTGCGGTCTTGTTAAAAACCTTGCACTAGCTGTTGAAATATCAGAAGGTTTTCCAGAGAGAGAAGTAGAAGGTGTACTTCGTGACCTTGGCATTAAAGAAATCACAAAGAAATCAACAGGTGCCCGTGTATATCTAAATGGTGATCTCATTGGTATGCATCCAGATGGACAATATCTAGTAAACGAACTCAGAAAGCGACGGAGAAAAGGACTTCTGAATAACGAGGTGAACGTAGCATTTTATGAGGATGCAAATGATGTTATTGTTAACTGTGACTGTGGAAGACTTCGAAGGCCACTTGTTATAGTTGAAAACGGTAAATTGTTACTTACAAAGAAACACATTGAGGAGTTAAAAGAGGGGAAAAAGAAATGGATTGATCTCATAAATGAGGGAATCG